>DATASX010000025.1 GCA_036269075.1 Sporichthyaceae bacterium | reverse complement strand
CGCGCAGCTCGCCGGCGTCGACCCGGATGCCAGCGGCGCCGTCGACCTTCCCGCGGAGCTCGAGATGACGCCGGATGACCTCGCCTGGGTCGCCACCGACCTGCTGACCCTGGCCATTGACGAGGAGTTCCCCGACCCGGAGTACCTCGCGGTCAGCTTCGGCGAGGCGGTCCCCGCCGGCCGCGAGCAGCTGCTGTTCGAGGGCATGGCCCGCGGTGCGCACCCTGACACCGTGGAGGTACTCAACCACCTGGGCGAATACCACCCGGACAAGCAGGTCGCCAAGGCGGCGAGGACCGCCGCGCACAAAGCCGCCTCGCGCAGCAACTAACGCCGATAACGTTGTCGTCGGGCCGGCGCGGGAACGTCGGCCCGACGGGCCCGCACCTGACCGGAGCCCGCCGCCTGACCGGGGAAGGGTGCGCTGATGACGACGTCCACCGGGGCCGGCACCGGCCTTGCCGCGATCAACCACATCGTGGTTCTCATGCTGGAGAACCGCTCGTTCGATCACATGCTCGGCTACCTGTACGCGGACGCGGGCAACGTGTCGCCGTCGGGCCAGCCGTTCGAGGGGCTCACGGGGAACGAGTCCAACCCTGACGCCAGCGGCAACCCGGTGAACGTATACCAGATCACGCCGTCCACACCGAACGCCTACTTCATGCCTGGGGCCGACCCCGGCGAAGGCTACAAGGCGACCAACGACCAGCTGTGGGGCTCGGACACCGCGCCCGCGTCCGGCACCACGGCGACCATGCAGGGTTTCGTCAAGGACTTCGCGTACACGATCGGCTGGGAGACCACCGACAAGTGGTCGATCGTCGCGGGCACCACGGCCGACTGGATCATGGGCTGCTTCACCCCCCAGGCGCTGCCGGTGCTGTCGGCGCTCGCCGAGGGCTACGCCGTCTGTGACCACTGGTTCGCCTCCGCGCCGACCGAGACGCTGCCCAACCGCGCTTTCGCACTGGCGGGCACCAGCCAGGGCCACATGGACGACACCACGAAAACGTACACTTGCCCGTCCATCTTCGGCACGCTTACCGAAGCGGGGCTGAGCTGGAGGGTCTTCGGCTACAACGCGCAGCCGCTGACCAAGGCGGATTTCCCCGACATCACGAGCGCCGATCCTTCGCACTTCGGCCTGTTCAAGGACTTCCAGGCCGCCGCGGCGGCCGGCACGCTGCCCGCGTTCACGTTTCTCGAGCCAAGCTGGTCGTCCACGGGCAACAGCCAGCACCCGAACTACGACGTGGCCCTCGGGGAGCAGCTCATCCACGACACCTACGAGGCGCTGCGGTCGGGTCCCGGCTGGGAACAGACGCTGTTCGTGCTCACCTACGACGAGCACGGCGGCTGCTACGACCACGTGCCGCCCCCGTGGGGCGCGACCCCGCCGGACAACACGTCGGGCGAGTTCGGCTTCGGCTTCGACCGCTTCGGCGTGCGGGTGCCGACGCTGCTGATCTCCCCGCTGATCGCGCCAGGGACCGTCTACCGGGTGCCGGCCGGATCGACGCCGCTTGACCACACGTCCGTACTGAAGACGGTCGAGCAGCGCTGGAAGCTGCAGCCGCTGACCGCCCGCGACGCGGCCGCGCCCGGCGTCGGCGACGTCCTCACGCTGACGACGCCGCGCACCGACGACGTGCTCGCCGGCGTCACCGTCCCGGTTTCAGGCA
>DATASX010000024.1 GCA_036269075.1 Sporichthyaceae bacterium | reverse complement strand
GGTAGGGCGCCCGACACGCCAGAAGATGCGGTTTCGTCGGCGCCGCGGCTACTCGACGGTGACGGACTTGGCCAGGTTGCGCGGCTGGTCGACGTCGTGGCCGCGGACGGTGGCCATCTCGCAGGCGAAGACCTGCAGCGGCACGGCGGTCACGATCGGCTGCAACAGGGTGGAGACCTGAGGCACCCGGATCAGCGTGCTGGCGTAGGGCACGACGGCCTCGTCGCCCTCGTCGGCGATCACAATCGTGTGCGCGCCGCGGGCGCGCACCTCCTGGATGTTGGACACGATCTTGTCGTGCAGCACCCCGCGCGCGGTCGGCGACGGGACCACGACGACGACCGGCAGGCCCTCCTCGATCAACGCGATCGGGCCGTGCTTGAGCTCCCCGGCCGCGAAGCCCTCGGCGTGCATGTAGGCGAGCTCCTTGAGCTTCAGCGCACCCTCCAGCGCCACCGGATACCCGACGTGGCGGCCGAGGAACAGCACCGAACGCTTCTCGGCCATGGCCCGGGCCAGTTCACGCACCGGCTCGACGGTCTCCAGCACCTTCTCCACCGCGGCCGGCAGGTCGGCGAGCTCGCCCATCACAGCGGCGATCTCGTCGCCGTACTTGGTCCCGCGCACCTGGGCCAGGTACAGCCCGACCAGGTAGCAGGCCACGATCTGGGTCAGGAACGCCTTGGTCGAGGCGACCGCGATCTCCGGACCGGCGTGGGTGTAGACGACCGCGTCGGACTCCCGCGGGATCGTCGAGCCGTTGGTGTTGCAGATCGCCAGCACCCGCGAGCGCTGCTCCCGGGCGTGCCGGATCGCCATCAGCGTGTCCATGGTCTCGCCGGACTGGGAGATCGCGATGACCAGCGTGGAACGCGAGAGGATCGGGTCGCGGTAGCGGAACTCCGAGGCGAGTTCGACCTCGCAGGGCACCCGGGTCCAGTGCTCGATCGCGTACTTGGCGATCAGGCCGGCGTGGAACGACGTCCCGCAGGAAACGATGATGATCTTGTCGACGACGCGCAGTTCGTCGTCGGACAACCGCATCTCGTCGAGCGCGAGACGGCCGTCCGGGCCGAGGCGGCCGAGCAGGGTGTCGGCGATCGCCTTGGGCTGCTCGGCGATCTCCTTGAGCATGAAGTAGTCGTAGCCGCCCTTCTCGGCGGCCGAGGCGTCCCAGTCGACGTGGAACTGGCGGACCGCGCCCGGAGTGCCGTCGAAGTTCGTGACGACGACGCCGTCCGGACGCAGCTCGACGACCTGGTCCTGGCCGAGCTCGATGGCCTCGCGGGTGTGGGCGATGAACGCCGCGACGTCGCTGGCCAGGAAGTTCTCGCCCTCCCCCAGGCCGACGACCAGCGGCGAGTTCCGTCGGGCTCCGACCACCACGTCCGGGACGTCGGCGTGCATGGCGACCAGGGTGAACGCGCCCTCGAGCATCCCGCAGACCCGGCGCATGGCCTCGGCCAGATCGTTGTCGCAGTCGCCGAACACCTCGCCGAGCAGGTGCGCGACCACCTCGGTGTCGGTGTCGGAGGTCATCTCGTGGCCGCGGTTCTCCAGCGCGGTCCGCAACGTCGCGAAGTTCTCGATGATGCCGTTGTGGATCACGGCGACCTTGCCGCTCGAATCGCGGTGCGGGTGGGCGTTGCGGTCGGTCGGGCCGCCGTGCGTGGCCCAGCGGGTGTGGCCCATCGCGATCCCGGCCGCGGCCAGCGGGTCGGCCTCGAGCTGGCCGACCAGGTTGGCCAGCTTCCCGGCCTTGCGGCGGACCGACAGCTCCCCGTCGCGCACGACGGCGACCCCGGCGGAGTCGTAGCCCCGGTACTCCAGCCGCTTCAGGCCGCCCAGCACGATGTCCAAGGCCGGGCCGGAGCCCACGTACCCCACGATTCCGCACATGCCGATCAGGGTATTGGCCGACGGCCCGCGGCGCGGCTCAACCTGACCCGACTGCCCGATCATCGATGATCTGGCGGGGCTCTCTCATACGCGAGGCGGGGCTCTCTCATACGCGAGACGTCGGACTTGGCGACGTTTCCGGGCGATTCAGCCCAGGGCGAGTTCGGCGCGGACGACCTCGGCCAGGCGGTCGCCGACCGCCTGGGCCAGCTCGGCCGTCGGTGCCTCGACCATCACCCGGACCACCGGCTCGGTCCCGGACGGCCGCAGCAGCACGCGCCCGGTCGCGCCGAGCCCCGCCTCCTCGGCGGCCACCGCGGCGGCGAGCGCGACATTGCCGTCGACGCCCTTCCGGTCGACGCCCCGGACGTTGATCAGCACCTGCGGCAGCCGCTGCACGACCGCGGCCAGCTCGGCCAGGCTCTCGCCGGTCGCGGCCAACTGGGAAAGCAGGTGCAGGCCGGTCAGCAGGCCGTCGCCGGTGGTGCCGTGCTCCAGCATCACCACGTGCCCGGACTGCTCGCCGCCGAGGCTGAAGCCACCGGCCCGCATCGCCTCGAGCACGTAGCGGTCGCCTACCGCGGTCTCGACCAGCTTGATCCCGGCCGACTGCATCGCCAGCTTCAGCCCGAGGTTGCTCATGACGGTGACGACCAGCGTGTCGTCGACCAGCCGGGAACCGGCGCGGGCGGCCAGCGCCAGCACGGCGAGGATCTGATCGCCGTCGACCATGGCCCCGGTCGCGTCGATCGCCAGGCAGCGGTCCGCGTCGCCGTCGAAGGCCAGGCCCGCGTCAGCGCTGTGCGCGAGCACCGCGGCGCTCAGCGCCTCCAAGTGGGTCGAGCCGCAGCCGTCGTTGATGTTCAGCCCGTCGGGTTCGTCGGACAGCGCGACAACCTCCGCGCCGGCCGCCCGCAGCACCCCGGGCGCAATCGCGGACGCCGCGCCGTTCGCGCAGTCGATGACCACGCGCAGCCCGTCCAGCCGCTTCGGCACCGTGGTGAGCAGGAAGTCGTGGTAGCGCCGCGCGGCCTCGTGGTCGTCGATGACCCGGCCGACGTCGGCCCCGGTGGGCCGCTGCCAGTCGCCCTCGAGGATCGCCTCGATCTCGTCCTCGACCGAGTCCGGCAGTTTGTGCCCGCCGCGGCCGAAGAACTTGATCCCGTTGTCCGGCGCCGGGTTGTGCGAGGCCGAGATGACCACGCCGATGTCGGCGCCGCTGGTGGCGGTGACATGGGCGATACCCGGGGTCGGCAGTACGCCCACCCGGATCACGTCCACGCCGGCCCCGGCCAACCCGGCCACGACGGCGGCCTCGAGGAACTCCCCCGAGGCCCGCGGGTCGCGACCGACCACCGCGACCGGACGTCCCGACGCGGCGCGGTGCGCGGACAGGACCCGACCCGCGGCCTCCGCCAGCTTGAGGGCAAGCAAGGCCGGCAGGTCGGCATTGGCAAGCCCACGGACCCCGTCCGTGCCGAACAGTCGCCCCAAAGCGGGCTCTACCGCTTGCTGTACTGCGGCGCCTTGCGGGCCTTCTTGAGCCCGTACTTCTTGCGCTCCTTGGCCCGCGAGTCGCGGGTCAGGAAGCCGGCCTTCTTCAGCACCGGACGGTTGTGCTCCTGGTCCGCCTCGTTCAGCGACCGGGCGATGCCCATGCGCAGCGCGCCGGCCTGGCCGGAGACACCGCCGCCGTGGATGCGGGCGAAGACGTCGTACTTGCCGTCGAGGCCCAGGCTCGTGAACGGGTCGCTCACGATCTGCTGGTGGACCTTGTTCGGGAAGTAGTCCTCGAGGGTGCGCCCGTTCAGCCGCCACACACCGGTGCCGGGGACGATGCGCACGCGGGCGACCGCCTCCTTGCGCCGCCCCACGGCCGCGCCCGGCTCGATGTTGGACACGATCGCGACGGACGGCCGCGACTCGCTGGTGTAAGACGACGGGGCTTCCGCCTCGGGCGCGTTGGTCTCGACGACGTCGGTAGTCTCGGTGCTCACTGAGCTGGCCATCCCTACTGCGCGACCTGGGTGATCTCGAACGGGGCCGGTTGCTGTGCCTGGTGCGGGTGCTCCGGCCCGGCGTAGACCTTGAGCTTGCGCAGCTGCGCGCGACCCAGGGTGTTGTGCGGCAGCATGCCCTTCACGGCCTTCTCGACGGCCTTGCGGGGGCTGGTCCCCATCAGCTCGGCGTAGCTGACGGACCGGATGCCGCCCGGGTAGCCGGAGTGCCGGTAGGCGCGCTTGTCGGCAAGCTTGTTGCCGGTCAGCGCAACCTTCGAGGCGTTGATGATGATCACGAAGTCGCCGGTGTCGGCGTGCGGCGCGAAGACCGGCTTGTGCTTACCACGAAGCAACTGGGCGGTCTGGCTGGCCAACCGGCCGAGCACGATGTCGGTCGCGTCGATGACGTGCCAACGGCGCTCGACCTCGCCGGGCTTGGGGCTGTACGTGCGCACGTGTTCGAGCCTTCGCTAGCGGGATCGGGATCGCCGGAACGAAGTTTCCCCCGGCGGTGGTCACAATGGAAAGCGGACAGGCCATGACGGCCGTCGGCCTACCGGCGCAACGACGGGCCAGCCTAGCCTGCCGAGGGGCCGTCGAGCAAAGCGGGTCGACGCCGTCGCGTCTCGATCACCCGCGCGGCCAACTGATCCTCGTCCGGATAGTGCACTTCCTCCAACGTCAACCCGTGCGGCGGGACCACGCTGACCGCCGCGTCCTTGCAGCGGGCGGCCAGCACAGCGGCGGGCCAACCCGGTTCGCGACGGCCCTCCCCCACCGCCAGACACGCCCCGACGAGCGCCCGGACCATGTGGTGGCAGAACGCGTCGGCAACAACGTCGGCCACCAGCAGGCCGTCGGCGGCACGGGCCCAGCCGAAACGGCGCAGCGTCCGAACCGTGGTGGCGCCCTCACGCCGTTTGCAGAAGGCCAGGAAGTCGTGCTCGCCGACCATGCCGGCCGCGGCGCGGTCCATCGCCGCGACGTCGAGGGCCCGCGGGTGCCACAGCACCCAGGAGCGACGCAGTGGGTCGACGCCTCCGGCCGCGTCGTCGATCCGGTAGGCGTAACGGCGCCACAGCGCCGCGAACCGGGCGTCGAAGCCGGGTGGGGCGGGCGCGGCGGCCCGCACCCGGACGTCGCGGTCCAGCACCCCCGCCAACCGGCGGACCAAGGCGGCGCCGGGCGGCAGCGGCAGCCGCCCCACGACGGCCTGCCAGTGCTCCGCGGGCAGGTCGACGTGGGCGACCTGCCCGCGGGCGTGCACCCCGGCATCGGTTCGACCGGCCACGGTCAGCTCCGGCGGCCGCGGCAGCCGCAGCACGACCGCCAGGGCCGCCTCGATCTGCCCGGCCACGGTCCGCAGCCCGTCCTGCCGGGCCCAGCCGGAGAACTCGGTGCCGTCGTAGGAGATGTCCAGCCGAACCCGCACCGGCGGTTGGTGCGGCACGAGGACGCCCCCGCCCTCGGGAGCGAGGACAGGGGCGGTCGGGTCGTGCGGAGGAGCCGTCAGGACTCGTCCGTCTCCGCGGCCTCAGGAGCGGCGGCCTCAGGAGCGGCGGCCTCGACCGCGGCCGGGGCTTCGGTCTTGGCTGCCGCTTCCTTCACCGCGCGCTTGGTCGCGCCCTCGGCCTCACCGACGGCCTTCTGCGCCACGGTCATGGCCTCGACGAGCTCGATCAGCGCCATGGGGGCGTTGTCGCCCTTGCGCGGGCCGAGCTTGGTGATGCGGGTGTAACCGCCCGGGCGCTCGGCGAACCGCGGACCGATCTCGGTCATCAGGACGTGGGCGACGGACTTGTCGCGGACGGTCCGCATGACCAGCCGGCGGCTGTGCATGTCGCCGCGCCTGGCTTTTGTGATCAGGCGCTCGGCCACCGGGCGCAGGCGACGGGCCTTGGCCTCGGTGGTGGTGATCGCGCCGTGCTCGAACAGCTGGGTGGCCAGGTTCGACAGGATGTGACGTTCGTGGGCCGCGCCCCCGCCGAGGCGGGGACCCTTGCTCGGCTGTGGCATGAGATGACTTCCTCAGGTGGAGTCCCGCCGGGGCACGTCCCCCGCGGGTGGTCGCCCTCCGCCGCTCCACGGGCCGAAGGGGTGGTGGGCTGTGCCTGGGGCACAGCCCACCGGGTGGTGCGCAGAACGAATTTCGCCGATCAGTACTGCTCGGTCTCGGCGTACGAGCCGTCGTCGTCGTCGGAACCGAAGTCGTGGACGACCGTGCTCGGGTCGAACCCGGGCGGGCTGTCCTTGAGCGCCAGGCCCATTCCGTGCAGCTTCGCCTTGACCTCGTCGATCGACTTGGCTCCGAAGTTGCGGATGTCGAGCAGGTCGGCCTCGGACCGCGAGACCAGTTCGCCGACGGAGTGGATGCCCTCGCGCTTGAGGCAGTTGTACGAGCGGACCGTGAGCTCGAGCTCCTCGATCGGCAGCGCCAGGTCGGCGGCCAGGGCCGCGTCGGTCGGCGACGGGCCCATGTCGATGCCCTCGGCCTCGATGTTGAGCTCGCGCGCCAAGCCGAACAGCTCGACCAGGGTCTTGCCGGCCGAGGCCATGGCGTCGCGCGGGAGGACCGAGTTCTTGGTCTCCACGTCGACGACCAGGCGGTCGAAGTCCGTGCGCTGCTCGACACGGGTCGCCTCGACCTTGTAGGTCACCTTGAGTACCGGCGAGTAGATCGAGTCGACCGGGATCCGGCCGATCTCCTGGCCCGCCTGCTTGTTCTGCACGGCCGAGACGTAGCCACGGCCACGCTCGACGGTCAGCTCGATGTCGAGCTTGCCCTTGCCGTTCAGGGTGGCCAGGTGCAGGTCCGGGTTGTGGACCTCGACGCCGGCCGGCGGCTGGATGTCGCCCGCGGTGACCTCACCGGGGCCCTGCTTTCGCAGGTACATCACGACGGGCTCGTCGTGCTCGGAGGACACGACCAGTTCCTTGATGTTCAGGATCAGGTCGGTGACGTCCTCCTTGACGCCGGGAACCGTCGTGAACTCGTGCAGCACCCCGTCGATCCGGATGCTGGTGACGGCCGCGCCAGGGATGCTGGACAGCAAGGTCCGGCGCAGCGAGTTGCCGAGGGTGTAGCCGAAGCCGGGCTCGAGCGGCTCGATGATGAACCGCGACCGGAAGTCGCTGACCGGCTCCTCGGTGAGCATGGGGCGCTGTGCGATTAGCACTGGAGTTTCCCTCTCCGCGACATCCGCCATATGACGTCGCGACCTATGCCATGGCGAACAGCGGCGCCAGGGGACGCCGCCGACCTTTCAGACTACGTCCGAAACTCAGACTCGGCGGCGCTTCGGCGGACGACACCCGTTGTGCGGGCTCGGCGTGACGTCCTGGATGGAACCGACCTCGAGCCCGGTGGCCTGCAGCGAACGGATCGCGGTCTCCCGGCCGGAGCCCGGACCCTTCACGAACACGTCCACCTTGCGCATGCCGTGCTCCTGCGCGCGCCGGGCGGCCGACTCGGCGGCCATCTGCGCGGCGAACGGGGTCGACTTGCGGGAGCCCTTGAAGCCGACGTGGCCGGCGCTGGCCCACGAGATCACGTTCCCCATCGGGTCGGTGATCGAGACGATCGTGTTGTTGAACGTGCTCTTGATGTGGGCGTGACCGTGCGCCACGTTCTTCTTCTCCTTGCGCCGGACCTTCTTCGCGGCGCCCTGCTGCTTACGAGTCTGGGGAGGCATCGGCTACTTCTTCCCGGGCTTCTTCTTGCCGGCGATCGCGCGGCGCGGGCCCTTACGGGTACGGGCGTTGGTGTGCGTGCGCTGACCGTGGACCGGCAGGCCGCGACGGTGCCGCAGACCCTGGTAGCACCCGATCTCGACCTTGCGGCGGATGTCGGCGGCGACCTCACGGCGGAGGTCACCCTCGATCTTGTAGTTGGCCTCGATGTAGTCGCGCAACCGGACCAGGTCGTCGTCGGTCAGATCCTTGGCCCGCATATCCGGGCTGACGCCCGTCGCCGCGAGGGTTGCCTTGGCGCGGGTGCGGCCGACGCCGAAGATGTACGTGAGCGCGATCTCCATGCGCTTCTCGCGCGGAAGATCGACGCCGACAAGGCGTGCCATTCGGTTTCCTTATCGTTCGTCCGGAGGTTCTCCACCGCGCACCGACCTCGGCCTCCGGGCCGTGGGCACCGCCGGATCAACCGGCGTGGAGCGCGATCGGGTGGTTCTCCGCTCAGCCCTGGCGCTGCTTGTGGCGCAGGTTCTCGCAGATCACCATGACCCGGCCGTGCCGCCGGATCACCTTGCACTTGTCGCAGATCTTCTTGACGCTGGGGTTGACCTTCACCGGTACCCATCCAGGTTTCTGAGCAGGGGTGCGAGCTACTTGTAGCGGTAGACGATGCGTCCGCGGGTCAGGTCGTAGGGCGAGAGCTCCACGACGACCCGGTCGTCCGGCAGGATCCGGATGTAGTGCATCCGCATCTTGCCGCTGATGTGCGCCAAGACCTTGTGACCGTTGTCGAGCTCGACCCGGAACATTGCGTTCGGGAGCGACTCGATCACGACGCCTTCGATCTCGATCGCGCCATCCTTCTTCGACATGTCCTCCGCACTTCGTTCGATTGGTGTTTCCGCTGCGTATCAGCTGACCAGCTCCGTGCGCGCACAGCGCACCGACAGGCCGGCTCGCGGCCAAGAGAGGAGTCTACGACATCCGGCGGACCGATGATCCCGCGGGCCGCCCGCGAAGGCTCAGCCCGCGGCGGCCGTCACCTTGCGGCCGAGCTCGCGCATCCGGGCCGCTCCCCCGTCGATTGCTGTCAGCACCCACGGCCCGTCCTCGGTGACGGTGAACGTGTGCTCGAAGTGGGCGGAGAAACTGGTGTCGGCAGTGACTACGGTCCAGCCGTCGGACAGGGTGCGGGTCGCCTTGCCACCGATGTTCAGCATCGGCTCGACCGCCAGCACCAGGCCCGGGCGGATCCGCTCCAGCTTCGCCCGGACGGAGTAGTTCGGCACCTGCGGGGCCATGTGCATCTGGCTGCCGATGCCGTGCCCGACGTACTCCTCGACGATTCCGTAGGCCCCGGCCCCGGTGACGAAGTCCTCGATCGCGTCGCCGATGTCGTTGATCCGACCGTTGAGCCGCGCAGCCGCCATCCCGCGCCACAGCGACTCCTCGGTCACCCGGAGCAGCTCGGCCAACTGCGGGGTGATCTCGCCGACCGCGACGGTGATCGCCGCGTCGCCGTGCCAACCGTCCACGATCGCACCGCAGTCGATCGAGACGATGTCGCCCTGGCGCAGCGTGCGGTCTCCCGGGATGCCGTGCACGATCTCGTCGTTGACCGAGGCGCAGATCGTGGCCGGGAAGTCCGGGATGCCGTGTCCGCCAGGCACGCCCTGGAACGACGGGATCCCGCCGTGGGAGCGGATGTGGGTCTCGGCGATCGCGTCGAGATGCTTGGTGGTCATGCCTGGGCGCACCGAGGAGCGCAACAGCTCGAGGGTCTCGCCGACCAGCAGACCGGCCACGCGCATCTTCTCGATCTGCTCGGGCGTCTTGTACTCGATCAGGTTCTGCCGCCTCTTGAACACTTCGACACAATCTCAGTTCCCCGCGCGCCGTAGCGCGGTGATGGCTCGGTCGGTCACGTCCTCCACCGGTCCGGTCGCGTCGACGCCGATCAGGATCCCCGTCTCGGCGTAGTAGCTCACGATCGGCGCGGTCTGCTCCGCGTAGACCTCCAGCCGGTGGCGGATGGTTTCCTCGCGGTCGTCGTCGCGCTGGAACAACTCTCCGCCGCAACGGTCGCAGCGATCCGGGTGGGTCGTCGGGTCGAAGTCGATGTGCCAGATCTGGCGGCACGCCCGGCAGGTACGCCGCCCGGCCAGCCGGCGGACGACCTCGTCGTCGTCGACGACCAGTTCGATCACCAGGTCGAGCCGGTGGCCGAGGCCGAGCAGCATGTCGTCGAGGACCTTGGCCTGGGCCAGGTTCCGCGGGAAGCCGTCGAGCAGGTAGCCCTTCTCGGCGTCCGGCTGACTGATCCGGTCGCGGACCATGGCGATGGTGACCTCGTCGGGCACCAGGTCGCCGGCGTCCATGTACTTCTTGGCCTCGACGCCGAGGGCCGTGCCCTCGGAAACGTTGGCGCGGAAGATGTCGCCGGTGGAGATCTTGGGGATGCCCAGGTGACCGGCGATGAACTCCGCCTGAGTTCCCTTGCCCGCTCCGGGCGGGCCAACCAGGACGAGGCGCATCAGGCCTCGTCTCTCACGGGAGTTTGAGGCATGGCGTTAGCGGAGGAAACCCTCGTAGTTGCGCTGCTGCAACTGACTCTGGATCTGCTTCACGGTGTCGAGGCCCACACCCACCATGATCAGGATGCTGGAGCCGCCGAACGGGAAGCGCTGCTGGCTGACTGTGCTGCCGAGCACGGCGATCGCGATCATCGGGATCAACGCGACCAGACCCAGGTAGAGCGCACCAGCGGTGGTGATCCGGTTCAGCACGTAGTCGAGGTACTCCTCGGTCGGTCGACCGGCCCGGATGCCGGGGATGAATCCGCCGTACTTCTTCATGTTGTCGGCCAGCTCGGTCGGGTTGAACGTGATGGCCACGTAGAAGAACGCGAAGAAGACGATCAGCAGGAAGAACGCCAGCATGTAGATCGGCTTGTCGCCGCGGGTGAAGTTCCGCTGGATCCACACCGACCAGCCCGAGTTGCTGTTGCCGATCTGGGTGGCCAACGCGGGCAGGTAGAGCAGCGAGGACGCGAAGATCACCGGGATGATGCCGGCCTGGTTGACCTTCAGCGGGATGTAGGTGGAGGTGCCGCCGTACATGCGCCGGCCGATCATCCGTTTGGCGTACTGGACCGGGATACGGCGTTGCGCCTGCTCGACGAAGACGACCGCGGCGACCAGCACCAGACCGGCCGACATCACGGCCAGGAACACCGCCCAGCCGTCGACGACCTTGATCTGCCAGAGCGACTGTGGGAACGTCGCGGCGATCTGGGTGAAGATCAGCACCGACATTCCGTTGCCGACGCCGCGGTCGGTGACCAGCTCGCCGAGCCACATGATCACCGAGGTACCGGCCGTCATCACACAGACCATGGCCAGGATGCCGAAGACGTTGACCGAGTCGTGGATCAGCGGCTGGTCGCAGCCCCGCAGCAGCCGCCCGGGCTGGCGGGCGATCGCGATCAGCGCGGTCGACTGGAGGATCGCCAGACCGACGGTCAGGTAGCGGGTGTACTGCGTGAGCTTGGTGGTGCCGGACTGGCCTTCCTTCTTCAGCGTCTCCAGCCGCGGGATGACCACGACGAGCAGCTGAATGATGATGCTGGCCGTGATGTACGGCATGATCCCGAGCGCGAAGATCGACAGCTGGAGCAGCGCGCCGCCGGAGAACAGGTTGATCAGGCCGTAGATGCCGCCGCCGTTGAGCGCGGGCTGCAAACAAGCGTGGATCGCCTGGGTGTCGACACCGGGCGTCGGAAGCTGCGACCCCAGCCGGAATGCGGCCAGCACCATCAAGGTGAAAAGCAGCTTCTTGCGCAGATCAGGCGTCCGGAACGCCTGAACGAAGCCGGTGAGCACGGTTCCTCCTGCGCAGGGCGGGGGTAGTGAGCCGCCGTCGCCGGCCCTGGAACTGGTTGCTGTTCGCTCGAGAACCGGCGGTGCAGGAGAACCTGCCTCGCCCGCCCGCGGGGAGCCTTGCTGTCGTCCGGCGAGGCACCGCCGCAGTCGGCGCCGCCCTGCCTCGCGACTTGGACAATAACAGTTGGGCGGCCGGTGAAGCGTCCCCGGACCGCCGCGTCGGGGTGATCGTACGGGTGTTTCTCAAGCGTCGCCGGGCGTGGACCGGACCAGGTGCCCTAAGTCCGATTCACGCCCGGTGTCGGGAAGCGTATGGCAGTGCGGCGGTCAGGCGACCTCAGTCGCAGTACCGCCGGCGGCGACCAGCTTGGTGCGGGCCGATTCGGAGAAGGCGTTCACGTTGACCGTCAGGGCCACCGTGATCTCCCCGGAACCGAGGATCTTCACCGGCTGGTTCTTGCGGACGGCGCCCTTGGCGACCAGGTCGTCGATCGTGACCTCGCCGCCGCTCGGGTACAGCGCCGACAGCTTGTCCAGGTTGACGATCTGGTACTCGACCCGGAACGGGTTCGTGAAACCGCGGAGCTTGGGCAGCCGCATGTGCAGCGGCATCTGCCCGCCCTCGAAGCGGGCGGGCACCTGGTAGCGGGCCTTCGTGCCCTTGGTGCCACGACCGGCGGTCTTACCCTTCGAACCCTCGCCGCGGCCGACCCGCTCCTTGGCGCGGTGCGCGCCCGGAGCCGGACGCAGGTGGTGAACCTTCAACGTCATGGGACTACTCCGCCTCTTCGACGGTGACCAGATGAGCCACCGTCGCAATCATGCCGCGCACCTCGGGCTTGTCCTCGCGGACCACCTGGTGGTGGAGCCGCTTGAGGCCCAGGGTGCGCAGCGTCTCGCGCTGGTTCTGCTTGCCGCCGATGGCGGACCGGATCTGGGTGATGCGTAGCGAGGCCATCATCAAGCCCCTGTTCCGGCGGCGCGGGCGCGCAGCATGGCCGGCGGCGCGACGTCCTCCAGCGGCAGGCCCCGACGGGCCGCGACCGTCTCGGGCCGCTCCAGGCGACGCAGGGCGTCGACCGTGGCATGCACGATGTTGATCGAGTTGTCCGAGCCGAGCGACTTGGACAGCACGTCGTGGATGCCCGCGCATTCCAGGACGGCGCGAACCGCACCGCCCGCGATGACGCCGGTACCCGGGCTGGCCGGGCGCAGCATCACGACGCCGGCAGCCTTCTCACCCTGCACCGGGTGCGGGATCGTGCCCTGGATCCGGGGAACCTTGAAGAAGCTCTTCTTGGCCTCTTCGACACCCTTGGCGATAGCCGCGGGCACCTCCTTGGCCTTCCCGTAGCCGACGCCGACGGTGCCGTCACCGTCGCCGACGACGACCAGCGCGGTGAAGCTGAAGCGCCGACCGCCCTTCACGACCTTGGCCACGCGGTTGATGTCGACGACGCGCTCGACGAACGCGCTCTTCTCCGGCGCGTTGCCGCGCCGGTCGTCGCGACGGTCCCGTCGCTCGCCGCCGCCGCCACCGGGGCCGCCGCCGGGGCCGCCGCCACCGCGGCGCTGCTGTCCAGGCATCGTCAGATCCCTCGTCCCTGAGTTGCGTAATTCATCAGAAGTCCAGTCCCGATTCGCGGGCACCGTCGGCCAGGGCCGCGATGCGACCGTGGTAACGGTTGCCGCCGCGGTCGAAGACGACCGTGGTGACCCCGGCAGCCTTGGCGCGCGTGGCGACCAGTTCGCCCACGGCCTTGGCCTTGGCGCTCTTGTCGTCCGAGGACGAACGCACTGCGGCGTCCATCGTCGAGGCCGAGGCCAGGGTCAGGCCCGCCGTGTCGTCAACGACCTGGGCGACCATGTGCCGCGCGGACCGGGTGACCACCAGACGCGGCCGCGCCGGAGTGCCGACGACCTTCTTGCGGACGCGGATGTGGCGCCGCTTGCGGGCGACGACCTTGGCGCCGACGCCCTTGCCGATCTTGACGCTGACCGCCATGACTACTTGCCCGCCTTTCCGACCTTGCGTCGAATGACCTCGCCGGCGTAGCGGACGCCCTTGCCCTTGTACGGGTCAGGCTTGCGCAGCTTGCGGATGTTCGCCGCAATCTCGCCGACCTGCTGCTTGTCGATGCCGGACACCGAGAACTTCGTGGGCGTCTCGACCGCGAAAGCGATCCCGGACGGCGGGGTGACCAGCACCGGGTGGCTGAACCCGAGTGCGAACTCCAGGTCCGAACCCTTCGCCTGCACGCGGTAGCCGACACCCGATATCTCGAGCTTCTTCTCGTAGCCCGCGGTGACACCGATGACCATGTTGTTGACCAGGGTCCGGGTCAGCCCGTGCAGCGACCGTGACTCCCGCTCGTCGTTCGGCCGGATCACGGTGAGCACGTTGTCCTCGCCCCGTTCGAGGACGATGGGCGCGGCGATCGTGTGCTGAAGGGTGCCCTTCGGGCCCTTCACGGTGACGTCCGCACCGGCGATCGTCACCTCGACCCCCGACGGGATGGTGATCGGCATTCGGCCGATTCGCGACATCGTGCTCCCCTTACCAGACCGCACGGACGAGGACTTCCCCGCCCATGCCTTGTTTGTACGCAGACAACATCTCAGCCGCGCCTTACCAGACGTAGGCGAGGACTTCCCCGCCCATGCGCTGTTTTACTGCCTGACGATCCGTCAGCAGGCCTGAGGAGGTCGAGATGATCGCGACCCCCAGCCCACCGAGAACCTTCGGCATTCCCGTCGACTTCGCGTACACCCGCAGGCCCGGCTTGGAGATGCGGCGGATGCCCGCGATCGCGCGCTCCCGGCTCGGCCCGTACTTCAGCTCGAGGGTCAGGCGCTTGCCCGGGACGCCCTCAGGCTGGTCCACGTTCCAGCTCGCGATGTAACCCTGAGCGTTGAGGATCTCGGCGATGTTCCCCTTGATCTTGCTGTAGGGCATGGACACCGTGTCGTGGTACGCGGTGTTCGCGTTCCGCAGACGAGCGAGCATGTCCGCGATCGGGTCGGTCATCGTCATGAGGTCGTATCCGTCTTCTCGTCGTGGTTTCGCCGGGCGCAGCCCAGCGACCTTCGGCGTCGATGGGGTACTGGAATTACCAGCTGCTCTTGGTCACGCCGGGGAGCTCGCCACGGTGGGCCATCTCCCGCACGCACACCCGGCACAGGCCGAACTTGCGGTAGACGGCGTGCGGGCGGCCGCACCGGCGGCAGCGGGTGTAGCCGCGCACCGCGAACTTCGGCGTGCGCTTCGCCTTGGCGATCAGCGACTTCTTGGCCATCTCTACTTCCCCTCGGCAAACGGAAATCCGAGGTGCCGCAGCAGAGCCCGTCCCTCATCGTCGCTGGTGGCGGTGGTGACGACCGTGATGTCCATACCGCGGACCCGGTCGGCCTTGTCCTGGTCGATCTCGTGGAACATCGACTGCTCGTTGAGACCGAAGGTGTAGTTGCCCCGACCGTCGAACTGACGGGGGCTCAGCCCACGGAAGTCACGGATCCGGGGCAGCGCGACCGACAGCAGTCGGTCGAGGAACTCCCACATCCGGTCGCCGCGCAGGGTGACGTGCGCACCGATCGGCATGCCCTCACGCAGCTTGAACTGCGCGACGGACTTGCGGGCCTTGGTGACGACCGGCTTCTGGCCGGTGATCGCCTCCAGGTCGCGCACGGCGCCGTCGATCAGCTTCGAGTCGCGAGCAGCTTCGCCGACGCCCATGTTCACCACGACCTTGACCAGCCGCGGCACCTGCATGACGTTGACGTACTTGAACTCGGTGAGCAGCGTCGGGGAGATCTCGGCGCGGTACCGGTCCCGCAGCCGCGGCGCGACCTTCTCAGGAGCTTCAGCGGTCATCAGATGTCCTTACCGGAGCGCCGGGAGACCCGGACCTTCCGACCTTCCTCGTCGCGGCGGTAACCGACGCGAGTGGGCCGCTTGTCCTCGGGGTCGACCAGCATCACGTTGCTGATGTGGATCGGGGCTTCCTGGGTGACGATGCCGCCAGTCTTAGCGCCCCGCACCGAGGTACCCACCTTGGTGTGCTTCTTGATGCGGTTGACGCCCTCGACGAGGAGCTTCTCGATCTCCGGGTACGCCTGGATGACACGACCGCGGACCCCGCGGTCCTTGCCGGAGATCACCTGGACGGTGTCGCCCTTCTTGATCTTCATGGGTTAGAGCACCTCCGGTGCGAGCGAGATGATGCGCATGAAGCGCTTCTCGCGCAGCTCGCGGCCCACCGGGCCGAAGATGCGGGTACCGCGCGGGTCCCCGCCGTCCTTGATGATGACCGCGGCGTTCTCGTCGAACCGGATGTAGGAACCGTCAGCCCGACGGCGCTCCTTGATGGTGCGGACGATGACGGCCTTGACCACCTCGCCCTTCTTCACACCGCCGCCCGGGATGGCGTCCTTCACGGTGGCGACGATGATGTCGCCGATGCCCGCGTAGCGACGGCCGGAGCCACCGAGAACCCGGATGCAGAGGATCTCCTTCGCACCCGTGTTGTCCGCGACCCGCAGTCGCGATTCCTGCTGAATCACTTCCGGCTCCTGTTACTTCGCTCGCTCGAGGACCTCGACGACGCGCCACCGCTTTGTCGCCGAGAGGGGTCGGACCTCCATCAGCAGCACCCGGTCGCCGACGCCGCAGTCGTTGGCCTCGTCGTGTGCCTTGAGCTTGCTCGTACGACGGATGACCTTGCCGTACAGCGGGTGCTTGACCCGGTCCTCGACGGCGACGACCACGGTCTTCTGCATCTTGTCGCTCACCACCAGGCCCTCACGGACCTTACGGAAGCCACGACTGTCCGACTCGCTCATGCCACACCCTCAACGCTGGTGATGCCGAGCTCGCGCTCGCGCATCGTCGTGTAGATCCGCGCGATTTCCTTCTTGACCGCGTGCACCCGGCCGTGGCTCTCGAGCTGACCGGTAGCAGTCTGGAACCGGAGGTTGAACAACTCCTCCTTGTGCTCCCGCAGCTTCGTCATCAGCTCTTCGTCGTTCATGTCGCGCAGCGCCTGCGCAGCCTTGTTGCCTGCACTCGACATCAGACACCGTCCCGAGTCACGAAGCGGCACTTCATGGGGAGCTTGTGGATCGCGCGACGCATGGCCTCGCGGGCAATCGGCTCCGGCACGCCGGAAAGCTCGAACATGACCCGACCCGGCTTGATGTTCGCGATCCACCACTCCGGCGAACCCTTGCCGGAACCCATCCGGGTCTCGGCGGGCTTCTTGGTCAGCGGGCGGTCCGGGTAGATGTTGATCCAGACCTTGCCGCCACGCTTGATGTGGCGGGTCATCGCGATACGTGCCGACTCGATCTGACGGTTCGTCACGTACGCCGGCTCGAGGGCCTGGATGCCGAACTCACCGAAGCTGATCTCGGTACCGCCCTTGGCCGGGCCGTGCCGGTCCGGATGGTGCTGCTTACGGTGCTTGACTCGACGAGGGATCAGCATGGCTCAGCTCTCCCCTGCTGCGCCCTCGGGCGCGGTAGCGGGTGCCGCCTCGGCAGCCGCGGGAGCGGCGGCCTCGACGGCGGCGACGGGCTCGTCACGACGCTCGCCACGACGGGGGGGACGGCGATCCGGGCGACCGCCACCGCCACCACCGCCACCGCCACCGCGGCCGGCGGCAGCGGCAGCCGCGGCAGCACGCTGTTGCGCCTCGCGCTCGGCGCGCGTGCCGGTGACGTCGCCCTTGTAGATCCAGACCTTCACGCCGATGCGGCCGAAGGTGGTCCGGGCCTCGAAGAACCCGTAGTCGATGTCGGCGCGCAGCGTGTGCAGCGGCACTCGACCCTCGCGGTAGAACTCCGAGCGCGACATCTCCGCACCGCCGAGGCGGCCCGAGCACTGCACCCGGATCCCCTTGGCGCCCGCCTTGGTCGCGCTCTGCAGGGCCTTGCGCATCGCGCGGCGGAACGCCACGCGGCTGGCCAGCTGCTCGGCGACACCCTGGGCGACCAGCTGCGCGTCGACCTCGGGGTTCTTCACCTCGAGGATGTTCAGCTGCACCTGCTTGCTGGTCAGGTTCTCCAGGCGCGTGCGGATGCTGTCGGCCTCTGCGCCGCGTCGGCCGATCACGATGCCCGGACGCGCGGTGTGGATGTCGACGCGAACCCGGTCGCGGGTGCGCTCGATCTCGACCTTGGAGATGCCGGCCCGCTCCATGCCCTTCGTGAGCAGGCGGCGGATAGCCACATCCTCGGCCACGTAGTCGGCGTAGAGCTTGTCCGCGTACCAGCGGCTCTTGAACTCGCTGCTGATGCCGAGTCGGAACCCGTGCGGGTTGACCTTCTGTCCCACTATCGGGTCCTTCCCTTCGAACCGGCGCCGGCGGCAGTGGCTGCCGGCTGGGAGGTGACGACGATCGTCACGTGCGAGGTGCGCTTCCGGATGCGGTAGGCGCGGCCCTGGGCGCGCGGCCGGAACCGCTTCATCGTCGGGCCCTCGTCGACGAACGCCTCGCTGATTACCAGTGTGCGGGGGTCGAGCGAGAAGTTGTTCTGCGCGTTGGCGACGGCGCTGGCCAGCACCTTGCCCACCGGCTCGGCCGCGGCCTGCGGCGCGAACGCCAGCACAGCCTGCGCCTCCGCAGCCGGCAGCCCGCGGATCAGGTCGACGACCCGGCGGGTCTTCATCGGCGCGATACGCAGGTACCGGACGCGCGCCATGGCGCTGTTCGGTCTGGCCTCCATCGCACTGCTCCTTCTTGTTTCTTGGCCTTGCTCGCTCTATTGCTGAGTCAGTCCTGCGGTGCGCCGCACTAGCGCCGGCGCGCCTTGCGGTCGTCCTTCTCGTGGCCGCGGAAGGTACGAGTCGGCGCGAACTCGCCGAGCTTGTGACCAACCATCGACTCCGTGACGAACACCGGGATGTGCTTGCGGCCGTCGTGCACCGCGATCGTGTGCCCGAGCATCTCCGGGATGATCATCGAGCGACGCGACCAGGTCTTGATGACGGTCTTCGTGCCCTTGTCGTTCTGCACCTCGACCTTCTTGGCGAGGTGCCCGTCGACGAACGGGCCTTTCTTCAGACTGCGCGGCATTACTTCCGGCCCTTCCCGCTCTTACGACGGCGGACGATCATCTTGTCGCTGGGGCGGTTCGGGCGACGGGTACGTCCCTCCGACTGACCCCACGGGCTGACCGGGTGGCGACCACCGGAGGTCTTGCCCTCACCACCACCGTGCGGGTGGTCGACCGGGTTCATGACCACGCCACGGACAGTCGGGCGCTTGCCCTTCCACCGCATCCGGCCGGCCTTGCCCCAGTTGATGTTCGACTGCTCGGCGTTGCCGACCTCGCCGACGGTGGCGCGGCAGCGCACGTCGACGTTGCGGACCTCGCCGGAGGGCATACGCAGCTGAGCGAATGCGCCTTCCTTGGCGAGCAGCTGAACGCCGCATCCGGCCGAACGGGCGATCTTGGCCCCGCCGCCCGGCCGCAGCTCGATCGCGTGCACCACGGTGCCCAACGGGATGTTGCGCAGCGGCAGGTTGTTGCCCGGCTTGATGTCCGCGGACGGGCCGGTCTCGATCGTGTCGCCCTGCGCCAGCTTGTTGGGGCAGATGATGTAGCGCTTCTCCCCGTCCGCGTAATGCAGTAGCGCGATGCGCGCCGTGCGGTTCGGGTCGTACTCGATGTGCGCAACCTTCGCCGGCACGCCGTCCTTGTCGGCCCGCCGGAAGTCGATCACGCGGTACGCCCGCTTGTGGCCGCCGCCCTGGTGCCGGGTGGTGATGCGCCCGGCGGCGTTACGGCCACCCTTGCTGTGCAGCGGCCGGACCAGCGACTTCTCCGGAGTGTCGCGGGTGATCTCCACGAAGTCGGCGACCGAGGAGCCACGACGGCCCGGAGTCGTCGGCTTGTACTTACGGATACCCATTACGAAACCGGCCCTCCGCTGTGCTGGATCGCTTCGTTCGGGCCGGTCTCGCGACCGGTCCGAAGGAAGCAGCTCGTCATTTCTTTGACCGTCACGAGACCGGCCCTCCGAAGATGTCGATGCGGTCGCCTTCCTTGACGGTGACGATCGCCCGACGCGTGCTGTTGCGGACACCGATGCCGGCCCGAGTGCGCTTGCGCTTGCCCTGGCGGTTGATCGTGTTCACGCTGGTGACCTTGACCCCGAAGACCTTCTCGACCGAGATCTTGATCTGGGTCTTGTTGGCGTCCGGGTGCACCAGGAACGTGTACTTGTTCTCGTCGAGAAGGCCGTAGCTCTTCTCCGAGATCACCGGCGCGAGCAGGATGTCGCGGTGGTCGACATAGCGGGAGCTCATGCGTCCGCCCCTTCCGTTACGCGGGCGACTTTGGAGCCCGTTCCACCGGCCCGCTGGGCGTGTGCCAGGAAGGCAGCCAGCGAGCTGGTGGTGAAGACGATGTCGTCGTTGACGAGCACGTCGTAGGTGTTCAGCTGGTCCGGCGCGATCACGTGCACGCCCGGCACGTTGCGCACGCTCTTCCAACTGACCACGTCCTCGCGCGCCACGACCACCAGGGCCTTGCCCGCCTCGCCGACCCGGTTCAGGATGCCGATGGCATCACGGGTCGACGGGGTGTCCCCCGCGACCAGACCGGCCAGGACGTGAACCTTGCCGCCGCGGGCCCGATCGCTGAGGGCACCGCGCAGCGCGGCGGCCTTCATCTTCTTGGGCGTGCGCTGGGCGTAGTCGCGCGGCACCGGGCCGTGCACGACGCCACCGCCGGTGAACTGCGGCGCCCGGGTCGAGCCCTGCCGGGCACGGCCGGTGCCCTTCTGGCGGTACGGCTTCTTGCCACCGCCGCTGACCTCGCCGCGGTTCTTGGCCTTGTGCGTGCCCTGCCGCGCCGCCGCCTGCTGGGCCACCACGACCTGGTGGATCAGCGGGATGTTGACGGTGACGTCGAAGACGTCCGCCGGCAGCTCCGCGGTGCCCGCCTTGTTCCCGGCGGCGTCGATGACGTCGACGGTGCTTGCGCTTTGAGATGTCACCGCAGGTCACCCTTCTTCGGCGCGCCCTTGTTGCCGGCGCGGACGAGGACCAAGCCACCGGTCGGGCCGGGAATCGCGCCCTTGACCAGGATCAGGTTCGCCTCGGCGTCGACCTCGTGGACGGTGAGGTTCTGGGTGGTCACCCGAACCCCGCCCATGCGACCGGCCATCCGCACGCCCTTGAACACGCGGGCCGGGGTGGCGCAGGCGCCGATCGAACCCGGCGAGCGGTGCTTGCGCTGCGTGCCGTGCGAGGAGCCCAGGCCCTTGAAGCCGTGGCGCTTCATGACACCGGCCGTGCCCTTGCCCTTGCTGGTCCCGGTGACGTCGACGAGCGCCCCCACCGCGAACACGTCCGGACCGATCTCCTGGCCCAGGGTGTACTCACTGATGTCCTCGGTCCGGATCTCGACCAGGTGCCGACGCGGGGTGACCCCGGCCTTGCGGAAGTGCCCGGCCTTCGGCTTGTTCACCGATCGGGGGTCGATCTCCCCGAAGCCGATCTGCACAGCGGTGTAGCCGTCGGACTCGTTGCTGCGCAGTGCCGTGACCACACAGGGACCGGCCTTGACCACGGTCACGGGGACGACGCGGCCACGGGCGTCGAAGACCTGGGTCATGCCCAGCTTCTGGCCCAGGATCGCCTTGACAGACATCTGAATTCTCCCCGCGGCCTAGAGCTTGATCTCGATGTCGACGCCGGCCGGCAGGTCGAGTCGCATGAGCGAGTCGACCGTCTTCGGCGTCGGGTCGAGGATGTCGATCAGCCGCTTGTGCGTGCGCATCTCGAAGTGCTCCCGCGAGTCCTTGTACTTGTGCGGGGATCGGATCACGCAATACACGTTCTTCTCGGTCGGCAATGGCACCGGGCCGGCCACGTGCGCACCGGTGCGCGTCACCGTGTCGACGATCTTGCGCGCCGAACTGTCGATGACCTCGTGGTCATAGGCCTTGAGCCGAATGCGGATCTTCTGTCCCGCCATGGCAGGGTCGCCGTCCTTCTTCAGTGCTTGAACGACCCGCCGGGCGCGGGATCCGCGCCCGGCGAGCCGATTGACTACTTGATGATCTTGACGACCTTGCCGGCGCCCACGGTCCGGCCGCCCTCGCGGATGGCGAAGGTGAGGCCCTCCTCCATGGCGATCGGCTGGATGAGATTGACCTTCATCTCGGTGTTGTCACCGGGCATGACCATCTCGGTGCCCTCGGGCAACTCGACGACCCCGGTGACGTCCGTGGTGCGGAAGTAGAACTGCGGACGGTAGTTCTGGAAGAACGGCGTGTGCCGGCCACCCTCGTCCTTGCTCAGGATGTAGACCTGAGCGTCGAACACGGTGTGCGGGGTGTTCGTGCCCGGCTTGATGATGACCTGGCCGCGCTCGACGTCCTCGCGCTTGATACCGCGGAGCAGCAGACCGACGTTCTCGCCCGCGCGACCTTCGTCGAGCAGCTTACGGAACATCTCGACACCGGTGACCGTGGTGGACTGCTTGGTCTCCTTGATACCGATGATGTCGACCTGCTCGTTGACCTTGACGACGCCGCGCTCGATACGACCGGTCACGACGGTGCCGCGGCCGGTGATCGTGAAGACATCCTCGACCGGCATCAGGAACGGCTTGTCCATGTCGCGTTCCGGCTGCGGAATCGACTCGTCGACGGCCTTCATCAGGTCCATGATCGACTGGACCCACTTCGGGTCGCCCTCGAGCGCCTTCAGCGCCGAGACCGGCACGACCGGCAGGTTGTCGCCGTCGAACTCGTAGGTGCTCAGCAGCTCGCGGACCTCGAGCTCGACGAGCTCCATGATCTCGTCGTCGTCGACCATGTCCGACTTGTTCAGCGCGACCACAATCGCCGGCACACCGACCTGACGGGCCAGCAGCACGTGCTCCTTGGTCTGCGGCATCGGCCCGTCAGTGGCGGCGACCACGAGGATCGCGCCGTCCATCTGGGCGGCACCGGTGATCATGTTCTTGATGTAGTCGGCGTGGCCGGGACAGTCGACGTGCGCGTAGTGGCGCGCCTCAGTCTGGTACTCGACGTGCGCGATGGAGATCGTGATGCCACGAGCCTTCTCCTCGGGCGCCTTGTCGATCTCGTCGAACGGCGTGTACGGGTTCACATCCGGCATGGCGTCGTGCAGCACCTTGGTGATGGCCGCCGTCAACGTGGTCTTGCCGTGGTCGATGTGGCCGATCGTGCCGATGTTTACGTGCGGCTTGGTCCGCTCGAACTTGGCCTTCGCCACTTGAGTTCTCCTTCAGGACTCGAATCTTGCGTCGTACGACTTCGGGGATGAGTGCGGTGGTGATTGGGAGTCACTTACGACATCCCGTCGGTCATTCGCCGCGGGCCTTCTTCACGATCTCCTCCGCCACGTTGCGCGGAACCTCGGCATAGCTGTCGAACTGCATGCTGTAGTTCGCCCGGCCCTGGGTCTTGCTGCGCAAGTCGCCCACGTAACCGAACATCTCGGAGAGCGGGACCAGGGCCCGCACGACGCGCATCCCGAACTGCTCGTCCATGGCCTGGATGTGGCCACGGCGGCTGTTCAGGTCGCCGATGACGTCGCCCATGTAGTCCTCGGGGGTGCGCACCTCGACGGCCATCAACGGCTCGAGCAGGACCGGGTCGGCCTTGCGCGCGGCCTCCTTGAAGGCCATCGAGCCGGCGATCTTGAAGGCCATCTCGGAGGAGTCGACCTCGTGGTAGCCACCGTCGAGCAGGGTCACCTTGACGTCGACCATGGGGTAGCCGGCGAGAACACCGAACTCCATGGCCTCCTGGCAGCCGGCGTCGACCGAAGGAATGTATTCCCGCGGGATGCGACCACCCGAGACCTTGTTCGAGAACTCGTAGCCGCCGCCGTCGCCGCCGCCGGTCGGCTCCAGTGCGATCTGCACCTTCGCGAACTGGCCGGAACCACCGGTCTGCTTCTTGTGGGTGTAGTCGTAGCGCTCGACCGTCTTGCGGATGGTCTCGCGGTAGGCGACCTGCGGCTTGCCGACGTTGGCCTCGACCTTGAACTCACGTCGCATGCGGTCGACCAGCACCTCGAGGTGCAGTTCGCCCATGCCGGCGATGATCGTCTGGCCGGTGTCCTCGTCGGTCCGGACCACGAAGGTCGGGTCCTCCTCGGCCAGGCTCTGGATCGCCACGCCGAGCTTTTCCTGGTCGCTCTTGGTCTTGGGCTCGATCGCCACCGAGATGACCGGCGCCGGGAAGTTCATCGCCTCCAGGATCACCGGGGCCTCGGGCGCGCAGAGGGTGTCGCCCGTGGTGGTGTTCTTCAGACCCATTACGGCGACGATGTGACCCGCCGTGACCTGCGCGATCTCCTCACGCTTGTTCGCGTGCATCTGGTAGATCTTGCCGATCCGCTCCTTGTGGCCCTTGGTGCTGTTCAGCACCGAGGTGCCCGCGAGCAGCGTGCCGGAGTAGAGCCGGATGTACGTCAGCTTACCGAGGTGCTGGTCGCGCATGATCTTGAAGGCCAGCGCCGACACCGGAGCGTCGTCCTTGGGCTCGCGCTCGACGATCTCCTCGAGGTCCTTGACCGAGTGACCCTTGATCGCACCGACGTCCAGCGGCGAGGGCAGGAAGCGCACGACCGCGTCGAGCATGGGCTGAACGCCCTTGTTCTTGAATGCCGAGCCGCAGACGACCGGGACCAGGTTGAGCGCGATGGTCGCGCGTCGGATGCCGGCGAGGAGCTGCTCCTCGGTGGGCTCGGTGCCCTCGAGGTACTGCTCCATGATCTCGTCGTCGCCCTCGGCAAGGGTCTCGATGAGACGGTCGTGCCACTCGCGAGCCGCTTCGACGTGGGTGTCCGGGATCGCCAGGGTGTCGTACATCTCGCCCTTGGCCGTGTCGTCGGACCAGACCAGAGCCTTCATGGCGATCAGGTCGATGACGCCCTTGAAGTCCGACTCGGCGCCGATCGGCAGCTGCAGCACCAGGGGGGTCGCGTTCAGGCGGGTGACAAGCATGTCCACGCAGCGGTGGAACTCCGCACCCACGCGGTCCAGCTTGTTGATGAAGCAGATACGCGGAACGCCGTACCGGTCGGCCTGCCGCCAGACGGTCTCGGACTGCGGCTCGACACCGGCGACGCCGTCGAACACCGCGACCGCGCCGTCGAGCACGCGCAGCGACCGCTCCACCTCGACGGTGAAGTCGACGTGACCCGGGGTGTCGATGATGTTGATGGTGTGGCCGTCCCACTCGCAGGTGGTGGCGGCGGAGGTGATGGTGATCCCCCGCTCCTGCTCCTGCTCCATCCAGTCCATGACGGCAGCGCCCTCGTGGACCTCACCGATCTTGTACGTGATCCCGGTGTAGAAGAGGACCCGCTCGGTCGTCGTCGTCTTGCCTGCGTCGATGTGCGCCATGATCCCGATGTTCCGGACCTGCGCGAGATCGACGTTGGCGGTGCTGACGGCCATGACTACTGCTTCCCTCGCTTCGTTCTACGTCTTCGATTACCAGCGGTAGTGCGCGAAGGCCTTGTTGGACTCGGCCATCTTGTGGGTGTCCTCACGACGCTTCACGCTGGCGCCCAGGCCGTTGCTGGCGTCGAGGATCTCGTTCATCAGTCGGTCGGTCATGTTCTTCTCGCGGCGGTTGCGCGAGTAGCCGATCAGCCAGCGCAGCGCCAGCGTGGTGGCCCGGTTGGCCTTGACCTCGACCGGCACCTGGTAGGTCGCACCACCGACGCGGCGGCTCTTGACCTCCAGCGCGGGCTTGATGTTGTCCAGCGCCCGCTTGAGCGTGACGACCGGGTCGTTGCCGGTCTTCACACGGCAGCCCTCGAGCGCCTGGTACACGGTGCGCTCGGCGACGGACTTCTTGCCGTTCAGCAGGACCTTGTTCACCAGCTGGGAGACCAGCGGTGAGGAGTACACCGGGTCGACGATGATCGGCCGCTTCGGAGCCGGTCCCTTACGAGGCATAGGTCAGATCTCCTGACGGTTCAAGAGGGCCGCTTCGGAGCCGACAGCGCGTTTACGGGGCATTAGGACTTCTCCTTCTTCGCGCCGTAGCGGCTGCGGGCCTGCTTGCGGTTCTTGACGCCCTGGGTGTCCAGCGAACCGCGGATGATCTTGTAGCGAACGCCGGGGAGGTCCTTCACCCGGCCGCCACGCACGAGCACGATCGAGTGCTCCTGCAGGTTGTGGCCGACGCCCGGGATGTAGGCCGTCACCTCGATCTGGCTGGTCAGCCGCACACGGGCGACCTTGCGCAGCGCGGAGTTCGGCTTCTTGGGCGTGGTGGTGTACACGCGGGTGCACACGCCACGACGCTGAGGGCAACCCTTCAACGCCGGCGTCTTGGTCTTCGACACCTTGTCCTGCCGACCCTTTCGGACCAGCTGCTGGATCGTGGGCACCGCTTACCTCACTCCGTTCGAGATCTCAATCGGCTCGGGAACCCCGAGCGGCTCGTTCCTCGCTGCTCGCGTTCCGCTCGCCTCTATCGACTTACCGTCTTCGTACGACCGTGTTTCCTGTCTTTCACTCGTGCTCTTCGTTCGACCCCCGCGGTCGGGCGTGTCGCCGGGATTGCGACGCGCCGAAGCGAACCGATCCTGGGGAAACGGGGATCGCGCGAAGGACACGCGCGCATGTACCCGGGGCGGGCCCAGGCACGAGGAAGGACAGTACCAGCTTCCGCGGACTACTTCCAAAGCAGGTGCGCGCCGTCAGTGACGTAACGCGAGAAAGACTGCGATCAGCCCGATCACCGCGGCCGCGAACACGAACGAGGCCCACGAACAGGCGACCCCGAGCCGCACCAACGGGGCACCCACCAACGCCCCGCGCGACTCGACGATCTCGCGCCGAGCCCGTGGGGCCAACCGGATCGCGAAGATGCCCGGGATCGGGATGCACGAGACCAATGAGGCGACGCCCAGGATCAGGACCGCGAGCGCGCGCCCGGAGGCTTGCGGTGCAGCCCGACCAGCGGCATCGGTCACTGCCCCTTCTCGGCCGCGTACCGGGCGGTGGCGGCGGCCACCGCGTCCAGATTCGACTGGGCAAGTTCGGGCCGGGCGGCGCCGGCTCGGGCGGCGGCCTCGCGAGTGCTCCAGGCCTGGCCCTGGAACTCGGGCATGACATGCCGGGCGAACAACTCGAAGCTGTTGGCCTTCCGCCGCGGGCTGGCCCAGTCGTGGTTGAGCTGCAGATAGGCACCGAAGCCGCCGTTGGACTGCTTCCACAAGCGCTCGATCTGTTCCCCGGCCTGATCCACCGTCCCGATCACGCCGATGCCGGAGGTGTTGATGAACTCGATGTACTCACCGATCGAGGACCCGTCGCCCAGGTTCATCTGCGGGAACGCGGCCACCTTCTGGAAGTAGTGGAACCACTTCATGATTCCGTGCTCGACGTCCTTGTAGGCCTGATCCTTGGTCTCGGCCAGATGCATCAGGCCGACCAGTCGCCAGGCGTTGCGGTCGACGCTGGTGCCGTAGTGCGCCGCCCGCTCCTCCATCACGTCCCAGTGGTGGGCCAGTACGTCGAAGCCCGCCGCCATGGTCGCGCCGATCGACAGCAGCCCGAGGCCGTAACGGCCCGCCAGCCGCGGGCCCGCCGGGGAGGCCACCGCGGCGACGGCCACGTCCATGGCGCTGTACGGCCGAAGGTGCAGCCGGGCATCGCGCAGGATCCACCGGTCGTTCTCGAAATTCACCGGCTCGTCGCCGCGCAGCAGGCGCACGATGATGTCGGTGGCGTCGTCGAGCAACTCCCGGGTGCGCGGCATGTCCAGCCCGATCATGGCCGCGTCCGACGGCAGCGAGCCGGGGCCGAGACCCAACATGAACCGGCCGCGCAGCAGGTGGTCGAGCAGCACCGCGCGCTCGGCCACCCAGAGCGGGTGGTGGTAGGACGCGGAGATCACCCCGGTGCCGAGCTTGATGTGCCGGGTCCGGCCGGCCGCGGCGGCGATGAAGATCTCCGGCGAGGCGATGATCTCGCTGCCCGCGGAGTGGTGCTCACCGATCCAGGCCTCGTCGTAGCCGAGCCGGTCGAGGTGCGCGATGTGCTCGAGGTCGCCCTCCAGCAACAGGGTCGGGTTCTCCCCCGGCGGGTGGAACGGCGCCATGAAGATCCCGAATCGCATCCGCCGCTCGAGCATCGATCACGCCTTTCCGTTGGGGTCGACCAGGATCTTGGCCTGCTCCTCCGCCTTGCCCAGCACGTCGAACGCGCCGGGCACGTCGGCCAGGCCGACGGTGCTGGTGATCAGCGGCGTCGGGTCCACCTTGCCCTCGGCCATCAGGTGCAACGTGTCGTGGTACTCGCCGGGGTCGTACGCGAACACGAACTGCAGGCTGAGCTCCTTGGTCAGCGCCATGAGCGGGACGATTGCGTCGCGCTCCATGCAGACCCCGACCACGACGACCCGGGTGTACAGCGGCGCCGAGTTGACGATGTGGTCGATGACGCCTGGCAGGCCGACGCACTCGAACACCACCGGCCCGCGCGGAGACTTCCCGGCCGCCTCCGCCGCCCGCAGCACCTTGTGCCAGGGCAGGAACGGCACCGCGCGGAGCTTCTCGATCGTCTTGACCCCGAATTCGGCCAGGGCGGCAGCGCTGGTGTAGTACTTGCTGTCCGCGAATGAGGTCCAGGGCGAATCGACACCGGGGTCAACCACGATCCGCGCACCGCACCGGGTGGCCAGCGCGCGCCGGGCGGCCGAGTAGTCGCTGGCGATGATGGAGCGCACCCCGCGGGCCCGCAGCATGAGGATCGTGGCCAGGCCGATGGGGCCGCAGCCAATCACCACCGCGGTCTCGCCCTTGCCGACGCCGCTCTTGCGCACCGCGTGATGGGCGACGGCCATCGGCTCGGTCAACGCCGCCGTCTGCGCGGAGAAGCCGTTGGGAATCAGGAAGGTCATCGACTCCTGGACCACGATCCGCTCGGCGTACGCGCCCGGCGCGGTGGCGGACAGGCCGACGAAGTCGGACGCGCCCTCGCGCAGGATCATCGGTACGGCGACCACCGCCGCACCCTCCGGGAGGCGCCGGCGGGTCTTCGGACCGTATTCGCGCACCTGACCGCTGAACTCGTGGCCCATGACCACCGGCTGGGCGAGGCGCATCATGCCGGTCATGCCGACCCGCTGCGCGGCGTCGGCCATGAGGTCGGCGTGGAAGCGGGCGTGCAGGTCCGATCCGCAGATGCCGGCGCGGACGACGTCGAGAACGAGGTGCCCCTTCGCGGGCACCGGCTCGGGAACGTCCTCCACCCGCAGCGTCGAGTTCTGGCACACGACAGCTCTCATGATCGGACCCTATTGCTGCGGCCCGAGATAGGACACCGTTCTCCCATGAGGACTGTGGCGCGCGGTGAGTGCACGTTCCAGACATGGGAATCCGGCCCGGCGGACGGCGAACTGGTGCTGCTGCTGCACGGCTTCCCCCAGCACGCGGACAGTTGGGACAAGGTGGTGCTGTTGCTGAATGAAGCGGGCTACCGCACGGTGACGATGAACCAACGCGGCTACACCCCAGGCGCCCAACCCCCGCGCCGTCGCGACTACTTGATCCCCGAACTCGCCGCGGACGCCGCTGCGGTCATCGACACCTACGGCGGCCGAGCCCACGTCGTCGGCCACGACTGGGGCGCGATCGTCGCGTGGACCCTGGCCACGGACCACCCCGACGAGGTCGCCACCGTGACCCCGGTGTCGGTCCCCCACCCGCGGGCGTTCCTCGCCTCGATGGGGACGTCACGGCAGGCGCTGTCCTCCTGGTACATCCTGTTCTTCCAGCTCCCGTGGCTGCCCGAGCGGGCCCTGCGCTCCCGGTGGAACTGGTTCATGACCCGCTACACCGGGCAGTCCCAGGAGGCCTCGGACCGCGACCTCGCGTCGTTCCCCGAGCCGGGGGCGCTGACCGGGCCGCTCAACTGGTACCGGGCGCTTCCCCTGCTCAACCTGTGGAAGCGCTCGGGCGCGCGCGTGGCCCAGCCGACCCTTTTCGTGTGGAGCGACCAGGACGTCGCGCTCAAGCGGAAGGGTGCGGAGACCACCGAGCGCTACGTGGACGGCCCCTACACGTTCGAGATCCTGCCCGGCATCAGCCACTGGATCCCGGAGGCAGCACCCGGTCCGTTCGTCGACCTGCTGGTCGCGCACCTGAAGCGGCACCCGCTGTAGACGCCGAAGGCGGCCGCCCCCGTCGGGGACGACCGCCTCCGGGCGATCAGAGACTTGACCTCACTTGCCGTAACCACCGAAGTCGTAGTCCTCCAGACGGACGGCCTCGCCGGAGCCCGTGCCGAACCCGGCGTAGTCGGACTCGTCGTAGACGCCCATCGAGTACATCGCCGAACGCGCGTCCTCGGTCGGCTCGACCCGGATGTTGCGGTAGCGGGGCATGCCCGTACCGGCCGGGATCAGCTTTCCGATGATCACGTTCTCCTTCAGGCCCAGCAGCGGGTCGGACTTGGCGTGGATCGCCGCGTCCGTGAGCACCCGGGTCGTCTCCTGGAAGGAGGCCGCAGACAGCCACGACTCGGTGGCCAGCGAGGCCTTGGTGATGCCCATGAGGACCGGACGGCCGGAGGCCGGCTGCCCGCCCTCGGCGACCACGCGCCGGTTCTCCTCCTCGAAGCGGGAGCGCTCCACCAGCTCACCGGGCAGCAGCTCGGCATCGCCGGACTCGATCACGGTCACCCGGCGCAGCATCTGCCGGATGATGATCTCGATGTGCTTGTCGTGGATCGACACACCCTGGGAGCGGTAGACCTCCTGGACCTCCTCGACCAGGTGCTCCTGGACCGAACGCTGGCCCTGGATACGCAGCACCTCGTGCGGGTTCTTCGCGCCGACGACCAGCTTCTGGCCGACCGAGACGTGCTCGCCCTCGCCGACCAGCAGTCGCGAGCGCTTGGAGACCGGGTAGGCGCGCTCCTCGGTGCCGTCGTCGGGGATGACGACGACCTTGCGCGTCTTGTCGGTGTCCTCGATCTTGATCCGGCCGTCGACCTCGCTGATCGGGGCCACACCCTTGGGCTGGCGGGCCTCGAACAGCTCGACGACACGGGGCAGACCGTGCGTGATGTCCTCACCGGCCACACCACCGGTGTGGAAGGTACGCATGGTCAGCTGGGTACCCGGCTCACCGATCGACTGCGCGGCGATGATGCCGATGGCCTCGCCGATGTCGACCAGCTTGCCCGCTGCCAGCGACCGGCCGTAGCACATCGCGCAGGTGCCGACCTTGGACTGGCAGGTCAGCACGGACCGCACCCGGACCTCGGTGACGCCGACCGAGATCAGCGAGTCGAGCAGGATGTTGGTCACGTCGGTGCCCGCTGGGGCGACCGTCCGCCCGCCCGCGACGACGTCCTCGGAGAGGTTGCGGGACACCACGTTGGTGTCCACGTGCTCGAGCTTGCGCACGACGCCGTCGGCGCCGGCGGCCGCGATCGCAGCCATCAGGCCGCGCTCGGTACCGCAGTCCTCCTCGCGGATGATCACGTCCTGGCTGACGTCGACCAGCCGCCGGGTCAGGTAACCCGAGTCGGCTGTCCGCAGCGCGGTGTCGGCCAGCCCCTTCCGGGCACCGTGGGTGGAGATGAAGAACTCCAGCACCGACAGGCCCTCACGGAAGTTGGACTTGATCGGCCGCGGGATGATCTCGCCCTTCGGGTTGGCCACCAGCCCACGCATACCGGCGATCTGCCGGACCTGCATCATGTTTCCGCGGGCGCCGGACTCGATCATCATGTTGATCGGGTTGTTCTTGGTGAAGTTCTTCTCCATGGCCGCGGCCACCACGGCAGTCGCCCGGGTCCAGACCTCGATGAGCTCCTGACGGCGCTCGTCGTCGGTGATCAGACCGCGCTCGTACTGCTTCTGGATCTTCTCAGCCTCGCCCTCGAACTTCTCCATGATCGCGGGCTTGTCCGGCGGCGTGACGACGTCGCCGATCGAGACCGTGACACCGGAGCGGGTGGCCCAGTGGAAACCGGCCGCCTTCAGCGCGTCCAGCGTCGCGGCGACCTGGACCTTCGGGTACCGCTCCGCCAGATCATTGATGATCGCGGAGAGCTGCTTCTTGCCGACCTCGGTGTCGACGAACGGGTAGTCCACCGGCAGGGCCTCGTTGAACAGGGCCCGGCCCAGCGAGGTCTCCAGGATGATCGAGTCGCCCGGCGTGTAACCCTCCGGCGCGACCCAGCCACGCGGCGGGACCAGCTCCTTGAACCGGATCTTCACCCGCGACTGCAGGCCCAGCTCGCCGGTGTCGAAGGCCATGATCGCCTCCGAGACCGACCCGAAGACCCGGCCCTGGCCCGGCAGGTCGCCACGATCGCCGGTCAGGAAGTACAGCCCGATGATCATGTCCTGGGTGGGCATGGTGACCGGCTTGCCGTCGGACGGCTTGAGGATGTTGTTCGAGGAGAGCATCAGGATCCGGGCCTCGGCCTGCGCCTCGGCCGACAGCGGCAGGTGCACCGCCATCTGGTCGCCGTCGAAGTCGGCGTTGAACGCCGAGCAGACGAGCGGGTGGATCTGGATGGCCTTGCCCTCGATCAGCTGCGGCTCGAAGGCCTGGATGCCGAGGCGGTGCAGGGTCGGTGCGCGGTTCAGCAGCACCGGGTGCTCGGCGATGACCTCCTCGAGGACGTCCCACACCACCGGGCGGGCACGCTCGACCATGCGCTTGGCGCTCTTGATGTTCTGCGCGTGGTTCAGGTCGACCAGCCGCTTCATCACGAACGGCTTGAACAGCTCCAGCGCCATCTGCTTCGGCAGGCCGCACTGATGCAGCCGCAGCTGCGGACCGACGACGATGACCGAACGGCCGGAGTAGTCGACGCGCTTGCCGAGCAGGTTCTGGCGGAACCGGCCCTGCTTGCCCTTGAGCATGTCCGAGAGCGACTTCAGCGGCCGGTTGCCCGGACCGGTGACCGGACGACCACGGCGACCGTTGTCGAACAACGCGTCGACGGCTTCCTGGAGCATCCGCTTCTCGTTGTTGACGATGATCTCGGGCGCACCGAGGTCGAGCAGTCGCTTCAACCGGTTGTTGCGGTTGATGACGCGGCGGTAGAGGTCGTTGAGGTCGCTCGTCGCGAACCGGCCACCGTCGAGCTGCACCATCGGGCGCAGGTCCGGCGGGATGACCGGCACGCAGTCGAGCACCATGCCCATCGGCGAGTTGCGGGTGTTGAGGAACGCGGACACGACCTTGAGCCGCTTGAGGGCGCGGGCCTTCTTCTGGCCCTTGCCGGTGCGGATGATCTCACGCAGGTCGCTGGCCTCCGCGTCCAGATCGAACGTGGCGAGCCGGTCCTGGATGGCCTGGGCACCCATGCCGCCGCGGAAGTACCGGCCGAACCGGTCCCGCATCTCGCGGTACAGGAGCTCGTCGCCCTCCAGGTCCTGGACCTTGAGGCCCTTGAACCTCGACCAGACCTCGTCGATCCGGTCGATCTCCTTGGCGGAGCGGTCGCGGATCTGCTTCATCTCGCGGTCGGCCGACTCGCGCACCTTGCGGCGCGCGTCGCCCTTGGCGCCCTGCGCCTCAAGCTCGGCCAGGTCAGCCTCGAGCTTCTTCTGCCGGGTCTCGACGTCGTTGTCCCGGCGCTGCTCAAGCTGGGTCCGCTCGACCGTGATCCGCGCCTCGAGGCTCGGCAGGTCACGCTGCCTGGCCTCGTCGTCCACGTAGGTGATCATGTAGGCCGCGAAGTAGATGACCTTCTCCAGGTCCTTCGGCGCCAGGTCGAGCAG
>DATASX010000023.1 GCA_036269075.1 Sporichthyaceae bacterium | reverse complement strand
TTCGCCGACGGCGAAGGGCGCCCGACACGCCAGAAGATGCGCGCTCTGGTGTGGCTTGTGTTGCGGTTGGGGCGGACGGCGGCGTGGCATCACCGTTCCGGGCCAGGTGATGCCTAGCTTGGCGGCCGGGGGTGGGGGCATTGGTGTCTTCTCGGTGGGTGCGTCCGGTGCGGTCGAAGGTCGTGGCAACGGTGGCCGTCGGGTGCGGGGCCGCGTTGGGGTTGTTCACGGCGCTGGGTCCGGCCGCGGCGGCCGGGGGACCGGTGGCCCGCGAGTTCAGTTCCGGCATCGGCACCTACGCCGCGCCCGAGCAGATCACCACGGGCCCGGACGGCGCGCTGTGGTTCACCGAGTTCCTCGGCAACCGCATCGGTCGCATCGACTCCTCCGGCCAGGTCAGCGAGTTCGGCAACGGGATCACCCCGGCCGCGCTCCCGTTCGGGATCACGTCCGGCCCGGACGGCGCGCTCTGGTTCACCGAGTACGCGGGCGGCCGCATCGGCCGCATCACCCCCGACGGCGACGTCACCGAGTTCCCCGCGGGCCTGACCCCGTTGAGCGAGCCGGAGTCGATCGTCGCCGGTCCGGACGGGAACCTGTGGTTCACCGAACGGCACGCCGACCAGATCGGACGGATGACCCCCGAGGGTCAGGTCACCGAGTTCCTCACCAGCCCGGGCAGCTCCCCGGAGGGCATCGCCGTCGGGCCGGATCACGCTCTGTGGTTCACCGAGTCCTCGTCCAACCGCATCGGCCGCATGACCACCAGCGGCAAGCTCAAGGAGTACTGGAAGGGCCTGAGCACCGACTCCGAGCCGTACGGCATCACCGCCGGCCCGGACGGGAACCTGTGGTTCACCGAGACCCAGGGCAACCGCATCGGCCGCATCACGCCGGCGGGGAAGTTCCACGAGTACTCCGCCGGCATCGACCCGAAGTCGCGCCCGGCCTGGATCACCACGGGCTCGGACTCCCAGTTGTGGTTCACCGAGAAGGTCGGCAACGCGATCATGCGGCTGGACCCCAACACCGGCGGGATCACGAAGTTCGCCAAGGGCATCAGCCCCAACGCGACCCCGGACGGGATCACGGTCGGCCCGGACCAACGGATCTGGTTCACCGAGCTACGCCTGGACCGCGTCGCCCGGCTCGAGACCGAACGCCCGGACGAGACGCCCGTGCCCGCCGCGACCGCCGCGCCCGCCCACGCGGCGCCGGCGCCTGCCGCCAGTCCCGCGCCGGTCGGTCACTGACCGTCGGCCTACCCTGCCGGACATGAGCATCGAAGTCGGCCTGGCCGAGTTGGCACAGGCACTCGCGAAACACCCGTTCGCCTACCTGCTCACGGTCGGCGATGCGCCCCGCCCGCACGTGGTTGCCTCGAGCGTCGCCGTGCGCGACGGGGTCGTGACGGTCGCCGATGCCGGGCGCCGCACCCGGACCGCGATCGCGGTCAACCCGGCCGTCACGCTGCTCGCGCCGCCCGCGGAGCCCGGCGGGTACTCGCTGATCGTCGATGGCACGGGGGTCCTGACCGACGACGCCGTGCTGGTGACGCCCAGCCGCGCGGTTCTGCACCGGCCCGCACCGATGCCAACCGCTGCGCCCGAGGACGGTTCCTGCGGCCAGGACTGCGTCCCGATCCCGCTGGAGCAAGGGAACTGACGCACAGTCAGAAAAAGCGGAAGGGGCGACCGCGGGATCGCCGCGACCGCCCCTTCCGGCCGGAGTTAGAGCAGGCCCATCACCACGGCCTTGGTCTGGGTGTAGGCATCGAGGATCTCGGCGCCGTTCTCCCGGCCCCAGCCGGACTGCTTGTAGCCGCCGAACGGCAGCGACGCGTCGAAGATGTTGTAGCAGTTGACCCACAACGTGCCGGCCTGCAGACGAGCCGCGACCTGGTGGGCCTTGGAGACGTCTTGCGTCCAGACCCCGGCCGACAGGCCGTAGCTGGTGTTGTTGCCGGTCGCGATGACCTCGTCGACGTCGTCGAACTTGTTCGCCACCAGCACCGGCCCGAAGATCTCCTCGGCCACCACGGTCATCTCCGGCCGGGTGTCGGTCAGCACTGTCGGGGAGAAGAAGAAGCCGCCGCTGTCGGGAGCATCGCCGCCGGCCGCGACGGTCGCGCCGGAGTCGATCCCGGCCTTGACGTAGTTCGACACGCGGTCGAACTGCTCCTGCGAGGTCAGCGGACCCATCTGGGTGTCGACGGCCAGACCCGGGCCGACCTTGATGCCGTTGGCGATCGCAGTGACGCCCGCGATGACCTCGTCGTAGACCCCCGACTCGACGTAGAGCCGCGAGCCGGCGCAGCAGATCTGGCCGCTGTTGATGAAGATCGCGTTCGCTGCGGTCGCGATCGCCGCCTCGAGGTTGGCGTCGTTGAAGATGATGTTCGGCGCCTTGCCACCCAGCTCGAGGGTGACCTTCTTCAGGTTGCCACGGGCTGCGCCGACGATCAGCTTGCCGACCTCGGTGGAGCCGGTGAAGGCGATCTTGTCGACGTCGTCGTGGGCGGCCAGGGCGGCGCCGGCCTCACCGAAGCCGGTGACGATGTTGATGACACCGGCCGGGACCCCGGCCTCCTCGAGCAGGTCGACGAGGTAGAGCACGCTCAGCGGGGTCTGCTCGGCCGGCTTGAGCACGACCGTGTTGCCGGTCGCCAGCGCCGGGGCCAGCTTCCAGGACGCCATCAGCAGCGGGAAGTTCCACGGGATGATCTGGCCGACCACGCCGACCGGCTCCCGACGGGTGTACGCGTGGTACTTCGCTCCCGGCGTGTACGGGGTCGAGATCTCCTTGGTGGCGCCCTCGATCTTGGTGGCCCAACCGGCCATGTAGTGGAAGGTGTCGCGGGCCAGCTGCAGGTCCACGGCCGCGGCGATGGTCTTGGGCTTGCCGTTGTCGAGGGACTCCAGCTCGGCCAACTCGTCGGCGTGCGCCTCGATCAGGTCGCCGATCTTCCAGACGATCTTCGCCTTCTGCGCCGGGGTGACCTGCTGCCAGGGGTCGAAGGCCTTGCGGGCGGCGGCGACAGCGGCGTCGATGTCCTCGGCCTGGCCGTCGGCCACGGTGGCCAGCTTCTGGCCAGTCGCCGGGTTCGGGGTGTCGAAGGTCTTGCCGGACAATGAGTCGACGCGCTTGCCGCCGATGTAGTGCTTGCCCTGCTTGGACAGGAAGTCGTTGACGCGGGACAAAGTGCTGGCCGTCATCGATGCTCCAGAACGGATCGGGAGGTCCTTGAGCAGCCGCGATCGAGGGAAGCGCCACGCTGCGCAAGTTCCAGGAATTTCGAGAAGATACATCTGTGGATGCGTCTACCATCTCCCGATAAGCCTCTGAATTGCAAGAGCGGACAGCGCCGTCTCCCGCCGGCTTACGGGGCGTCCGGCCCGGCGCCGTCGGTGAACGCCTGCTCGTACCAGCCGGAGCGGATCTCGTCGAGTTCGGGGTTGTCGCCAAGGCGATAGCCGGGCACGTCCAGGCGTTGCGCCCACGGTTTGACGTCTAGCACCGGGGTGCCGTGGACCATGTCGACACCGGCGAACTCCAGCACCGACCCACTGATCGACAGCACCCGGACCAGGTGCAGGCCGATCGGGTTCGGGCGCGAGGGGTACCGGGTCGCGAACACGCCGATCCGGCGGGTGGTGGGCCGCAGCAGCAGCGGTTCGATCCGCAGGTCGCTGGCGGGCGGCGGGGCCTGGTGCAGCCAGGTGATCAACCAGGCATGGTCGAAGTCGGCCAGGTCCGCCAGCGCCGCCGCGTAGCGCTTCTGCAGCACCACGCGGCCGCGGGCCCGCGCGTTGCGCAGCGTCTGCTCCGGGGTGTGCTGCGGACGGGTGTACGGGCTGTCGACCCGGCCGATCGGACGCAGGGTGAAGTCGGCCGTCGCCGGCGTGGCATCCTCGGACAAGGCCGTGGTCCTTCCCTCGCAGGGCCCGGACACGCTGGGCGGGAACGTTCCGCCATTCTGCATAAGCGAGAGTGAGCCGACGAAGTCGGAGGCAGGTGCAAGGCGCCGACCGGCGTCGCAGGAGGTGCACGATGCTCGTCGAGGTCTGGTCCGACGTCACCTGCCCGTGGTGCGGGATCGGGCACCACCGACTGCAGCAGGCCCTGGAGAAGTTCGAGCACGCCGCTGCGGTGGAGGTCGTCTTCCGGTCCTTCGTGCTGAACAAGCATGCGCCGGGGAACACCACCTGGCCGATGCGCGAGCACCTGATGGGCAAGTACGGCCTGGCGGGCGAGGCAGCCGACGCGAACATGGCCAAGATCGAGCAGATCGCGGCCGGCGACGGGCTCGCTCCCTACTGCCTGCACGACAACGTCGTGGGAAACACCCTGTTGGCGCACGAACTGCTTGCCTACGCGAAGGAGCAGGGCCGCGGCCCGGAGGCCTGGGCGCGGCTGTTCCGCGCGTACTTCAGCGACTGCATCTCGGTCTTCGACGTCGACTCGCTCGTCGAGCTCGGTGCGGAGATCGGGCTGGACACGCGCGAATTGCGCGCAGCGCTGGAGGATCGGCGGTACCGCCGCGCCGTCGAGCAGGACGATCACATCGCGCGGGCGCGGGGGATCGAGGGCGTCCCGTTCTTCATGTTCGCCGGCCGCTTCGCGCTGCCCGGGGCGGACACTGTCGAGACGTTGCTGCGCGGGCTGGAACTGGGCTGGGAGCACGCAAACCAGGCCCCGACCGAGGTGTTGGCCTCGACCGGAGCCCGGTGCGACGAGACCGGGTGCGAGATTCCGTAACGGTCAGTTCCGGATCGGGCCGCCACCGCCGGTTCCGGTCGAGGACGAGCCGGCGCCGGAGCTGGTGCCGGTCGACCCGCTCGAACTTTCGCGGGGGCTCGACTGCCGCTCGTGGGTGCCGGTTCCGGTGTCGGACGAGCTGCTGCTGCCGCGTTCGGTGCGCGTCGAGCCGGTGTCCGAGCTCGAGTTCGAGCTGCTGGAACCGGTGCCTGTCGAGTCCGGCCGGGTGTTCGACGATCCTGTGCCCGAGGAGCCGGTGCCCGTCGAGTTCGTGCCGGTCGAGTTCGTGGCAGTCGAGTTCGAGTTCGAGTTGTCGGTCGTCGAGGTGTTGGTGTGCGTGGTGCCGTTGGTGGTGGTCCCGTTCGGCCCGCCCGGCCGGCCGTTGTCGAACTGCGGGCGCGCGACGCCCTGCGGAGCGTTGGCGTCCGGCGACCCGTTGGTGCTGCCCGGCACGACGCCGGTCGGGTTCTGGTTCGTGGCCGGGGCGCCAGGGACCTGGTTCGGGGTGTTGTTGTTAGGGGTGTTGTTGGTGGTGTCCTGCTGGTTGTGGGACGGCGGGTTGAACGCGCCCGTCCCGAGCCGGGTCGGCAGGTACGGCTTGTTCGCCGGGGCGTCCTGCGCCCGGCCGAAACGCTGCCAGTCGTGGCCGTCCCAGCGCCAGATGACGTGCTCGTGGCGGTCGGTGCCCCACTGGACCCAGTCGTCGTGGTCTGTGACCGGGTGGTCCCAGGCCGGCCGGAACCACCACGGGTGGCCGTCCCAGTCGCCGTCGGCCCAGGAGGAATCGGCGTCGGAGTCCGAATAGGCGCTGTCGTCGCTGCGGATCACCTCGGACTGGACACCGTCGCTGCCGTTGTCCGAGTCGGCCACGGACTTCGGGGTCAGCTGGTCGAAGGCGTCGAGCACGGACTTCTGCAGGTCCGGGCTCAGGCCGGGGCACTGGTTCAGGCTGGACAGGAACAGCAGCACTTCGTGCTTCTGGGTGTCGTTCAGCCCGGGGATGTCGACGGTGTAGACCTTCTGCACCGCCGGCGGGACCTGCTGGGCCTGCTCGAGCTGATTGAAGAAGTCGTTGCCGCGCGACAGCACCGGGTCGCCGGCGGCGACCCGCGGGGTCAGTTGGGCCATGCCGCACTGCACGAGGGGAGACCCGGTCGCCGCGGCGATCGGCTGCGCCTCGCTGACCGGGCTGGAAGCGGTCGTACTGGTGACGCCGCACGCGGACAGGCTGGTGATCAGGCCGCCGGCCAGGACCGCGGCAATCAGGTTGCGCGTCTTCGGGGGGCTCGAGGGCGTGGTCATGATCGGTCCGTCCTTCGCCTCAGGTCGGCGAGGGAACCCCCGCCGCGACTGTGGCTGCGACTACCCGAGGATGCGCGCTTTCATGTGAAAAGTGGCCTGTGTCACGTCGCTTACCCTTGACTCATGGGGCATTCGGTGTAAATCGGACAGTCGCCCGCACCCTGCGTGCCCTGGCGTGGCTCAGTGGTCGGCGCCGTCACGCGGGGCCGGGACCAGGTGCACACGCGGGCGCAGGAGAGCGGCGCGAGACAGGCGCTCGGCCTCGATCCGGGCCGCCAACGCGCGAGCGGTGGCGGACTCGCCTGCCGCGACCGCCGCATCAATCTGGGCGCGGTCCGCGTCGCTGGAACAGGCCATTGATGCCTCCGTCTTCGGGTCGGTTGGTGCCCCTGTAGAGCACCATGTCCACCCTGTCCCGCCAATGGTCCGAACGGTCCACCGGTGACGTCGGACGGACGATCCCGACCTGATCGAAATTCGCACTCCAGGGTCCGCGGGCGGGCGTGCCGTCGCACGCCATTCACGACGGCGCAACTGTTCGGTAACTACCCGCAGGTAACGTCACACTCGACCGGCGGAAACCGGTCGGCCCTTGGAATCGGAAAATATGAGGGGGCCGGGGCGGGAAACATATTGAGGGGTGGATACCGGTGCCGAACTTCTGTGCGCACACGGTGAATTCGCGGTAGTAGAAAATTCTCACTCGGGTCGAGTACCGGGCGTGCGACGAAGCACGGCAGCCTCGACGCCGACTCTGCGACGTCCGACGGGATCGGCCTGATCCTGCGCCGTGGACGTCGATTCCGACCACGGGCCTCCGCCAGGACCGTCGGTCGACCGTGCCCGGAGAACTCGAATCCCGCACCCGGTCCAGCTCGATCCGGACCGAAATTCGGAGGAACTCAAATGCACGCCTGGCACCGCTGCTGTCCGAACGTTTCCCACCTCGTCGCGCTGGCCCCGCAGGCCGCTGCGGCGACGTTCGACCTGATGATTCTCGACCCGGCACTCGGTGAACTTCTCCTGCCCGCCGGGCCGTTGGTGAAGGCGAATCCCGACCGTTATGACGCGCTGCGGGTCCTGCCCGCTCGGCTGGCGCTGCCGGGGCGCCGCAATGCCTCGATGGGAGTGCTGCTGGAACTGTTGCCGTGGTCGGACCATCGGTCGGAGCTGACAATCAGTTGCACCGCGAATTCCCGGCTCCCGTTGGGAATCGGTACCACGCGCTACCGCGAGGCCGCCGACGCGGCGCTGGACGTGCTGGCCAGGCTGATCGAGTCGGGCACGGTCCGACCGAACCGGCGGGTCCCGGCCCGGGCCGCGCACGCCGCCGGCCGTGGGCCGGGGATCACCGGGCCGGCAGTGCTCACGGGGCCTGTTCCTCCTCGGTCAACGCCTCATGGAGAACGACGAGCTCGTTGATCATCCCGGCGACCGCGGTGGCCAACTCGGCCATCGCGGCCCGGGTCTGGTCCTCGACCTCGAGCGCGCTTTCCTCGCTCGGGCGCAGCACGTCGGTCGCGGCAGCGATTGCGGCCTCGCGGATCTGGGCGGCTTGTTGCTCAGCCTCGCGGATCGTGCGTCGGGTGGTGGTCTGCTCGTCGACGACCTCGCGGCGCGCGGCCTGTAGATCGGCCTGGGCCGCGCGAATCTCGGCGCCGAGCGCCTCGGCCTGAGTCTCGTCCTCGATCGCCGCGCGGCGGCCCGCGTCGAAGTTCGCTCGGGTCGCCTCGCGGTGCGTGGCGTCGAGGATGCGGTTGGCCCGCGCCTCCTGGCGGGCCCGCGCGGTCGCAGCGGTGGCACGGATCTCGGCGGCCTGCCGATGGGCGGCCGTGACGATGCGTTCCCCGGCAAACCGGGCCGATTGCACGGCGTTGTCGGCCGCGGCGAGGCGGTCCTGGTGGTGGACCGAGGCGACCTGGCAGGCGTGCTCGACCCAGGCGTACGCGTCGCGCGCACTGGCCTCGGCGAGCCGGGCCCGGTCCTCCTCGGCGACCGCCAGGATCGCGCGCACGGCTCGAGTGGTGGCCTTGCGCATCCGGGCGCCGGTCCGGCCCTCGTGCTCCAGCGGCAACTGCGCCAGTTGGTGCTCGATCGCTGCGGGCAGCTGATCCGCGGAGGTCCGTTCGGCGGTGTTGGTGTGGCGAATGCTCTCGGTCACGCGGTCATAGCCGCGCATCGCCCGTTGCAACGCAGAGTGCGGTGACACGGAACGGGACAGTGTCACCAGGGTTCCCCTCCCAGGAAGATCTAGGGCGAGCCTGCCTCGGGGGATGGTGTTATGTCAGCAGGCCGAACCAAGTTATTCAAGATCCTTGGTTCAGTGCTTGCCCGACATGTCCGGCGCTGAAACCGTCGGGCACGACTGCGCCCTGGCGAGCACGCGGACCGCGAAGTTCGGCACCTGCAGCACGTTCGGCACGACGATGTCGCGGACAGTGGCGTGGACGCCGCGAAGCAACACGCTGCTGGCCTGCAGCCCGAAGCGGTCCGCGGCGCCGCCGAGACTGACGCCGGAGGAACCGAGCGCGACGTCGGCCGCGGACTTGTTCACCGCGAGTTCGCCCCCCGTTGCGATCGCCCCCTGCACACCGGTCACGTCGAGGAGCAGGCCGGTCGCGGAGATCTCGAACGTGCTCGGGTCGGTGTCGCCGCCGGAAATCAGGATCGTCACCGGTTGCCCGAGAACGGTGGTGCGCTGCGCCAGGCACAGGCCGTTGATGTGTGCGGAGCCGACGCCGATGCGGGCGGCCGGCGCCGACCCGCCGGACACCACGGCCGGCGCACCTGCCAGGACCGGCGCGGCCAGCCGCCACCGGGTCCCGTAGTCGTCCGGCGTCACGAAGTGCCGACAGTGACGCTGCCCGTGGGCAGGCTGAGCGATGTCTGCCCGGCGGCGGTGTTTACCCGCGGCGCGTAGACGTCGATGTCGGGGTTGCGGCCCTCGATCGGGCTCGGCAGTTTGGTCCCGGCCGCGATCGGTCCGGACAGCAGTGGGGCCAGTGGCCGGGCGTCGTCGCCCGGCCCGGCCAGCTTCAGCAGCGTCTGTGGCAGGCACGCCTGCAGGCTGTGCAGGACGCCCCGCAGTTCGACGGTCGCACCGGTGCCGCCGATCGTCCCCGCGTCGGTTCCGGAGCCGGAGTTCGCGATCCTCAGCGCGAACAGCCCGGCACTGTTCTGACTGAGCGTCACATTATCGAGTTCGATCTTGCCGAACTTCAGCAGCAGGGTTCCGCCGGCCAACGCCGAGCCGCGCGGTGAGGTGCCGCCGCCGGCCAACTCCCGGCCGGGATGCGGTTCCTGCTCGGCGATGCCCCGGCGGCCTCGCAGGACTCACGAAGCCTCGGCTGGGCCCCGGTGCACCCGCTGGCGGGAGTCGTGCAGTGGCGGATCTACCCCCTTTCAGAGCTGGGTCGGCCCGGTGGCCAGATCACGCTGAGTCCGTCGTCCTGACGCACCGTGGACAAAACACCCGCCTCACCGTCACCATGCGACCAGCACGGGGGGCCGGCTGGGCGCTCGGACTGGGGCGCCTGCGGCTTGAAGGCGGTGGTTCGACATGGTCGCCGCGTCGGGCCTGGTCGACTTCGAGTCGCTGACCGGTCAGTCGAAGTTCGTCATCGCCATGGTGAGCATCCCGATCTTCAGCGCGATCGCGGGGCTGGTGACCAACTGGACCGGCGTCATCATGCTGTTCGCGCCGATCCAGTTCCGCGGGTTCCACTGTCCGGGCGTCAAGACGATCTTCCCGTTCCTGCCACGGCGCCTGCAGGTGCTGCCGATCTTCGCCCCCGGCGGGATCCTGGGCTTCCAGGGCTTCATCCCGGCTCGGGCCGAGCGCATGGCCAGCATCTGCGTCGACAAGGGCCTGTCGAAGCTGGGCAGCATCCGCGACTTCCTGCTGGAGCTCGAGCCGGCCGTCATCGCCGAGCGGTTGGCCGTGGTCGCACGGCCCGAGGTCCGCGGGATGGTCGACGAGATCATGGAGCGCGAGCATCCGGAGCTGTGGGCACAGTTGCCGCCGCAGCTGCGGGAGATCGTCTACCAGCGTGTGCTGCAGCAGCTGCCGCAGATCTCCCGGCACGCGATGGAAGCGATCGAGGAGAACATCGACGACCTGCTCGACGTCAAGCTGATGGTCGTCGGGCGGCTGCGGAAGGACCCGCGGATCCTGCGGGACATCATCTACAACCTGGGCTCGAAGGAGCTCAAGTTCATGACCGCGATCGGCTTCTGGCTGGGGCTGCCGTTGGGTCTGCTGCTCGCGGTGTTCCTCACGGCGGCCCCCAATCTGCCAATGTTCTCGGCGATCCCGCCCTGGTTGATCGTGATCAGCGGCGCCTCGATGATCGGCATCATCGTGAACATCGTCGCGATCAAGATGGTCTTCGAGCCGGCGGTGCCCCAGCCCTGGTACCGCTACCCGTGGCGGCAGGCCAAGTTCGCCAGGCGTCAGCACGAGGCGGCGACGAGCTTCGGGTGGTCGCTGGCCTACGAGGTCATCACGATGCCGAACATCATCAGCGAACTGATCAGCGGCCCGCGTTCGGACAAGGCCCGGGTGATCATCCAGGAGGTGATGGCCCGCGAGGTCGACCAGATCGTCGGCCCGACCCGGACCTTGGTGCGTGCCGCTGTCGGCGGCCGGGAGTTCGAGGCGATCCGGCTCAGTACCACCGGCACCGCGATCGACGTCGCCCGCGGCCTGCTCGACGACTTGGAGTTCACCAACCGCCAGGCCCAGAAGATCGACACTTTCTGCACCGAACGCTTGCGCGAACTCTCGCCGGGCGAGTTCATGGAGATGCTCTACTCCGCGGTCGAGCAGGACGCGTGGTTGCTCTACGCCCATGGCGGATTCCTCGGTCTGTTCGTGGGCGCCATCCACCTGGTGATCTTCGGAGGCTGAGGATGACCGAGGAGGAGGTGAACCCGAGCAGCAACGGCCATCACGGGCGGCTGCCCCTCGACCTGCGTCGGCTGGATCCGCGCGGCACCGGGGTCAGCGGGCTTGCTCACCTGGCACTGACCACCACGGTGCGGGTCACCGGCGCGGCCGTGCGCGGCACGGTGACGGTCGGCGTCGACCTGGTCCGCGAGGTCGTCTCCGGCGAGCCGGTCACCGAGATCGCCGACCGGCACGTCGAGGCGCTGCGGGCCGTGCTGGTACGCGTCCTCGGCCTGAATGGGCACGTCCCGCAGGCACCGGCGCCGGTGGAACGTGACGCGCCGTCACCCCAGGACCTGCGGGCCCTGGGCGACGCGCTGCTGCGCAAGCTGTCCGACCCGGACCGTCGAGCCCGCAACGAGCACCCGGCCTTCGCGTGGATCCTGCGGGAGCTGCTGCCCGACGAGGCCCGGATCCTGCGGTTCATGGCCCTGGCCGGGCCGCAGCCGGCCATCGACGTGCGCACGAGGACCCCGCTCGGCGTCGGGTCCGAGCTGATCGCCAGTGGGATCAACCTGGTCGCCGAGATGTCCGGCTGCGCACATCCGGACCGCAACCAGCAGTACCTGGCCAACCTGGTCCGGCTCGGCATGCTGATGTTCTCCGAGGAGCAGGTGGAGGACCCGCGGCGGTACTCGTTCGTGGAGGCACAGCCTGTCGCCGCTGCGGCGATGGCCCGAGCCAGGAAGACTGTCACCGTCTACCGCAGCATCCGGATCACTCAGTTCGGGCTGCAGTTCTGCGATGTCTGCTTCACCCTGAACGGCTACGACGCCGGTGGCTGGCTGAAGGATGTGCGATGACGTGCCGGACCTGGAGAAGTTGCTCAACCCGTTCCTCAAGCATCGGGCCGGGACTGCGGGTGGCATGGTGCTGGTCGGTGATCGCCGCGGCGATCCTGCCCGACAAGCGCCGCAGGCGGCCCGCCCCCCGGACCCGCCGGTGAACCGGCACCGCGACAACGGTTTCTTCGGCCCCGGCTCGGCGACCTGGAAGGTCTGGAGCTATCCGACCTCTCCGGTTCTGGGATTCCTGCGCGCGGTGGTGGTCGAGGAACTCGACCCGTTCCTGGTCGCCTCGGTGGACCACAGCGGCCAGGTCAAGCAACGCACCCGGCTGCGCTACGACCGCACGCTGCAGTACTTCGCGACGGTGATGTTTGCTGACGCGGAGTCAGTTCTGTCCTCCGCCGAGACTCTGGTGAAGATCCACTCCTGTTCGGTCGGCCCGGAGCCGGTCACCGGCGGCACGTTCGACGCCAACGACCCGGACTCCCAGTTGTGGATCCACCTGACCGCCTGGCATTCGATTCTCTACACCTACGAGATGTTCGGCCCCGGTCGGCTGCCGGTCGAGGCGGAGCGGGAGTACTGGGCGCAGTGCGCGACCGCGGCGCACTTCCAGACCATCGACCCGGACCGGGTGCCGCGTACGCGGGCCGGGATCGTCGAGTACTTCGAGGAGTACCGGCCGCGATTGGTCGGCTCGCCGGTCGCGCAGGACATGATGAACTTCCTGCTGCGGGCGGTGCCCCGGGTCCTCGAGGGCGGCGCGCTGCCAGCCCCGTTCCACGGCCCGGTCTCGCTGTCGGTCCGCAAGGCCGTGGTGGCGACGATGCCCCGGTGGATGCGGGAACTGGCCGGGATCAAGCAGTCCCGGGCCGCCGACGTCGCGGTCACCGCCCAGATGCGGCCGGTGATCCGGGCGCTCGCAGCCAGTCCGGCGCTGCAGTTGGCCATCATTCGGCGGCTGTCGCCGCGCACCGCCGAGGTCGCCGAACCGGTGCTGCGCGGTACGCCCGCGGCCGAGGACCGGACCTGGACGCCGGCCGAGGCCTACGAGCACTTCGGCCGGGTCACCCCGCCGCAGCAGTACGCGCAGATCGTCGCCGCGCGTGGCGCCGGGGCCGGACCCCGGGCCTACGGTCGGCACCATTCCGAGTCCGTGATGGACTTCCCGGTGGGAGACGAGTAGAAGATCGACACCGGGAGGCGAAGCGATGCGTGCTGTCCGCTACGAACGTGAGGGAAGCGCGGCCGAGGTGCTGACGATCGGTGAGATCGACCGCCCGGCACCCGGACCAGGTCAGGTGCTCGTCCGCGTCGAGGTGTCCGGGATCAACCCGTCGGATGTGAAGACCCGCGCCGGGCTGACCCCTCGGCCGATCGACGGCTTCCAGATCCCGCACATGGACGGTGCCGGCGAGATCGTCGAGGTCGGTCCGGGCGTACCCGCTGACCGCGTCGGGCAACGCGTCTGGCTGTGGCTGGCGGCGTTCGGCAGTCGCTGGGGGACCGCGGCGGAGTACACCGTCCTCGACGCGACCCAGGCCGTCCCGCTGCCCGGGAGCGGGACCGCGGAACTCGGCGCCTGCCTGGGCATCCCGGCACTGACCGCACACCAGTGCCTGTTCTCCCACGGCCCGCTCGACGGTCGTCGGGTGCTGGTCCACGGCGGCGCGGGTGCCGTGGGGCATTTCGCGATCGAGTTGGCCCGGTGGGCCGGTGCGGACGTCGTCGCGACCGCGAGCACCGAGGACAAGGCGGCGCAGGCCAGCGCTGCCGGCGCGTCGGCGGTCGTCGACTACCGCTCGCCCGAGGCCGCCGAGGCGATCCGCAAGGAAGGCCCGATCGACCTGGTCGTCGACGTGGCGGTGGCGACCAACTGGGACCTCGACGTCGCCGTGCTGCGTCCGGGCGGGGCCATCGTCGCGTACGCGACCGACGGGAAGCCGCTGCAGATCCCGGTTCGCCCGGCGATGATCGCGAACCTGCGGCTGACGTTCTTCCTGCTCTACACGCACCCGCGGGCGGCCCTGGAGCGGGCCGCCGCGAGCATCTCGCAGGCGATCGGTGAGGGCGCGTTGACGCCGCTGCCGGTCACCTCCTTCGGCCTGGCGGATGCGGTCGCGGCCCACGAGGCGGTGGAGTCCGGCACGCCGGGGAAGGTGCTCCTGGACCTGCGTTGACGCCAGGTGGTTGCCACGGCAGCCGTCCCGGAATAAAGTTGACGTGTCAACCAGTTTGATGTGATGACCCGCCACGAGGGCGGGGTCGACCGGAGGGACGACGACGATGGCGAACCTGACGCTGCCCGGCGTGGACATCCGCCGTGCCGATTCGCGCGCGGCGACGGACATCGGCTGGCTGGACTCGAAGCACTCCTTCGCGTTCGGCGGGCATTGGGACCCGGACAACACCCACCACGGGCTGCTGTTGGTCAACAACGACGACAAGGTCGCCGCGGGGACCGGTTTCGAGACCCACCCGCACCGGGACATGGAGATCGTCACCTGGGTACTGGGCGGTTCGCTGGTGCACCAGGACTCCGAGGGCAATTCCGGCGTGCTCTACCCGGGCCTGGCCCAGCGGATGAGCGCGGGCACGGGGATCCTGCACTCGGAGAAGAACGACTCCTGGCGCATCGGCGGGGAGCGCCACGACGACCCGGTGCACTTCGTCCAGATGTGGGTTGTGCCCGACGAGCGCGGCATCGTCCCGGGCTACGAGCAGTCCGAGATCGACGCGGCAGTGCTGGCCTCGGGTTTGGTGCCGGTCGCGTCGGGAAATCCCGAGCACGACGCCGCAATCCGGATCCGCAACCGGTACGCCACCCTGTGGGCCGCCCGACTGGCTCCCGGTGAGGCCGTCGACGTGCCCGACGCCCCGTTCGTGCACCTGTTCGTTCCCCGCGGCACGGTGGACCTCGACGGTGCCGGACCGCTGGCGCAGGGTGACGCGGCCCGACTGGCCGGACGCGGCGGACGACTGACCGCGACCACTGACGCCGAGGTCCTCGTCTGGGAGATGCATGCCACGATCAGCGGCTGACCCGCCGTCAGACCGCATTCCAGCAGGGAAAGGAAGGCCCGCGATGAGCACCACGAACCCCGCGCAGACCGCCGGCGCCGAAGTCGCGGTGCACTCGTTGCTCGCGCAGCGCTGGAGCCCGCGCGGCTTCGACACCGAACACGTTCTGAGCGACGAGGACCTGTACACGCTGCTGGAGGCGGCCCGTTGGGCGCCGTCCTCCGGCAACTCCCAGCCCTGGCGCTTCCTGCTCGGGCGTCGCGGCGAGGCCGCCCACGAACGGCTGGTCAAACACCTGGCACCGGGCAACCAGCTCTGGGCCCCGAGCGCCTCGCTGCTGTTCCTGGCCGCGGCGGCAACCGTCGACGAGGAGGGGCGCCACCTCGGCCACGCCTGGTACGACACCGGGCAGGCCGTGGCCGACCTGACCGTCCAGGCGACCGCGCTGGGCCTGGCCGTCCACCAGATGGGCGGCTTCGACGCCGCCGGTATGGCCGCCGAGTTCGGCCTGCCGGAGACGATCGAACCGGTCACCATGGTGGCTGTCGGTCGCTTCGATCCGGACGCGCAGTTGCCGGAGTTCCTGTGGAACCGTGAGCGTGCCCCGCGCGAGCGTCGCCCGGTTAGCGAGATCCTGCTGCAGAGCTAGGACGCCGCGACCGGCGTCCGCCGGGGAGGGTGCGATGCCGACCAGTCGGCTCGAGGCGTTCAGCGACGGCGTCCTGGCCATCATCATCACGATCATGGTTCTGGAGCTGAAGGTTCCGGAGGGCAACGACCTCGGGGCGTTGCAGCACACGGCCGGGACCGAGCTGCTCACCTACCTGCTGAGCTTCGTCTACGTAGGCATCTACTGGAACAACCACCATCACATGTTCCACCTGACCAAGAAGGTCACCGGTGGCGTGCTGTGGGCCAACCTGCACCTGCTGTTCTGGCTGTCGTTGTTCCCGTTCACGACCGCGTGGATGGCCCGCAGCGATCTGGCTCGCACCCCGGTGATGATCTACGGGGTCAACCAGTTGGGCGCCGCGATTGCCTTCTACGTCCTGCAGACGGCGATCCTGCGCGAAGAGGGGGCGAACTGCGCCCTGGCCCGTGCCGTCGGCCACGACCTCAAAGGCAAGATCTCGCCGGTGCTGTACCTGTGCGGGATCGTGGTGGCCGGGTTCGCCGGCAGCCACGAGGGCAAGCTGACGTGGGCCGGGCTGGCGTTCTTCGTCGGCGTCGCGGTGATGTGGCTGATCCCGGACCGTCGGATCGAACGGGTCCTCGCCGAGGAGAGCACCGGCTAGCTGGATCGGGCGAGACTTCCCAATAGAGGCCGTACAAATACCGCGACCACAACGGGCACCCCATCGGACGCGCACCGAAACAACGGCGCAGCGGAGGCACCTGTGCCAACAACGGCGCAGGATGCGCCGTCGACGGAACAGCGTCTCGGAACGCTCACTGACCCGCGGCCGGCAACGGCGCGGGGGTAGCACGGGCCGGTCCGGGGCGAGTCAGGACACCGGCCAAACACTTCACCGCCGGCCCCAAGTCGGGGATCGCTCGGCGCCGGGAA
>DATASX010000022.1 GCA_036269075.1 Sporichthyaceae bacterium | reverse complement strand
GACCGACTCGATCTGGGCCCGAACCTGATGCCAGTCCCGCAACAGTTCGACGACCTGCCCACCACTGCAGGACCACAAATCATTCTCGAGGTATTTCCGCGCAACGGTCAGAGCTGTCTCGAATTCCGAGACCGACTCGAGCACCGCGTTATCCATGACCCAATATTATTCGAGGCCACCGACAAAAACCGGCGAACCGGAAAACGAATCCGCACGAAAGCGGGGCGCGGATCCAAGATTCTGGCCGGTGTCCTGTCTCGGTGCGGGACCGCACAGCCACGTAAGCTGATCGGCGTCGGGCGGTGTTCTCCCGCCCGACCGAAGGCGCCCGATGTGGCTGTGCGGTAAGGGCCCCGCGCCGAGACAGGTGGCTAAAATCTTGCCCCCTGAGGCACATCCGCCGCGCCCCAACCGGAGCCGATCCGTCCACCCCCACGCCGTCGCCGACCGCGCCGCCAGCGAGCGTCCCGAGACGATCTCCAGCCGACCGCGCGTCCTGCGCCGTTGCTGGCACAGGTACCTCCGCACCGCCATTATTTCGGCGCGGTCCGATGAGGTGCCCGTTTTGGTGACGCCCGTTCACGAACCATCAGTCAAATTCGGCCGAGAATCCAGCAATCCCGATGCAGCCTTCTCGTCATCACCAGAAATCGCCGCCGCGAGGCGAAGGGCCCATGCGCTGAATTCGCCTGGCCCCGCATTCTCCGCCCCGCGTTCCAGCAGTCGTGCCGCGCCAACCGCATTCCCTCGCTGCAGGTGCGTCAGCCCGACTGCAATCTGCGCCAGCCCCTGCCAGCGAGCGGTGTCATCCGCTCCGACCGCACGCCGCGATTTCCAGGTCCCCTCGAGAACGTCATGCGCCGCGAAGGGCTCCCCCGCGGCAAGAAGCCGCTCCGCCTCCGCGAGCGCTTGAGCCGGCTGGAGAACTACGTCGTCCGGGGCCCGCTCGATCCCGCGAGCCCGCCGCTCGAGCGGCCGACCGCTCGCGTCCCGTGGCCGAGCATTCCGGGCTCGACCAGTCGCGTCGCGGTCACGGTCGGCGCTCAACCGGTGACGCTCACCCGCAGCGTCCCGTCGGTGGCGAGCAGGTGCAGCGGCGCCGCCGGGCCGCCGAACTCGCGGACCACGGCCCGGTCGTCCTCCGGGATCTTGTCGGCCGGGGTGACCAGTGCGGCCGCTTCCAGTCCCCGTGCCCCGCTGGCGATCGCCATGACCACGGCGGCCTGAACGGCGCTGACCGACAACGACGGCAGCACGACCGGGGTGGCCGCGTAGGTCCGTCCGGTGTCGTCACGCACCGCGGCGCCCTCGACCGCTCCGTTGCGCGCGCGCACCGCGCGGGCCAACGTCACCAGCTTGCTGTCCTCATCCCCGAGCTCGCTCACGAGACGAGCCTAGCCGGCCCGATCAGGCGTGCTCGTGCTCGGCCGGCTCGGTCTCGTCGGCCGGCTCGGGCTCAACGGTGACCAGGACCGTGCTGATCCGGTTGCGCCGGCCGCCGGTGCTCTCCGCGTACAGCCGCAGGCCCTCGACCACGACCTCGGAGCCCGGGATCGGGACCCGGCCGAGGTACTTGGCGAGCAGGCCGCCGACGGTGTCAACGTCCTCGTCGGTGATCTCCTTGCCGAAAAGCTCACCGAGTTCCTCGACGCCCAGCCGTGCGCTGACCCGCGAGGAACCGTCGGCCAGCGGCTCGATCACCGGCCGCTCCCGGTCGTACTCGTCGGCGATCTCCCCGACGATCTCCTCGACGAGGTCCTCCATTGTGACCAGGCCCGCGGTACCGCCGTACTCGTCAACCAGGATCGCGATGTGACTCTGCGTCAGCTGCATCTCCTTGAGCAGCTCGTCGACCGGTTTGGAGTCCGGCACGAACGTCGCCGGGCGCATCACGGACTCGACCAGTTCATTGTTCTCGGCGGCGCGGTGGTCGTGGGTGCGTCGTACCAGGTCCTTGAGGTAGATCACCCCGACGATGTCGTCCTTGTCCTCACCGACCACCGGGATCCGGGAGAACCCGCTGCGCAGGGCGAGCGAGAGCGCCTGGCGCAGGGTCTTGTCACGCTCGATGAACACCATGTCGGTGCGCGGGACCATGACCTCGCGCACGATCGTGTCGGCCAGTTCGAACACCGAGTGGACCATGCGCCGCTCGTCGTCCTCGATGACCCGTGACTCCTCGGCCGCCAGGTCGACCAGGTCGCGCAGCTCCGCCTCGGAGGCGAACGGGCCTTCGCGGAAGCCTTTTCCGGGTGTGACGGCGTTTCCGAGGAGGATCAGCAGCTTCGGCACCGGGCCGAAGAACACGGCCAGCGGCGGCAGCAGCGCCGCCGCGATCAGCCCGACGCCACCGGCGTGCTGCCGCCCGACGGTCCTGGGCGACACCCCAACGACCACGTACGACACCACCACCATGACCGCCGCCGCGACGCCGACCGCGGCCCATCGGTCCAGCCGGGTCGCCGCGATCACCGCCACCACGGCACAGGCGGTGACCTCGCAGGCCACGCGCACCAGCAGCACCAGGTTCAGGTACCGCGGGGTGTCCTCCATGATCCGGCGCAGCTTGTCCACACCGCGCCGGTTCTCCCGGGTCAGCTCCTCCACGCGCGAGCGGGACAACCGCGAGATGGCCGCCTCCATGGCGGCGAAGAGCCCGGCGATCGCGATCAGCGCGACGGCGAGCAGCATCAGTCCGAGATCGGAACCCATGGCGGTCTACCCGGCCGCCCGCGCCGCCCGCCACCCGGCCAGCAGCCTGCGCTGCTCGGCGAACATCTCCTCCTCGGTCTCGGCGTCGACGTGGTCGTAGCCGAGCAGGTGCAGGATCCCGTGGGTGCAGAGCAGATGCAGTTCGTCGGCGGTCGAGTGCCCGGCCTCCTTGGCCTGACGTTCGGCGACCTCCGGGCACAGCACGACGTCGCCGAGCAGGCCCGGGTCCTCTGTGGGCTCGTCGCGCCGGCCGGGGCGCAGCTCGTCCATCGGGAACGCAAGCACGTCGGTCGGACCGGGCTCGTCCATCCACTGCACATGCAGCCGTTCCATCGCCGCCGCATCGACAAGCAGCAGCGACAGTTCCGCCTGCGGGTGGATGCCCATCTCGTCCAGCACGTGCCGCACCAGGTCCAGCAAGTCCTCGACGTCGAAGTCATGACCTGATTCGTTGCAGATGTCGACGTTCACCGTCGCCCCCGAGCCGTACGGGTGGAGGACTCGCCCACCCGGGACGCGTCCCAGCGGCCGTAGGCGTCGACGATGTCGGAGACCAACCGGTGCCGGACGACGTCGGTGCTGGTCAGCCAGGCGAAATGGACGTCGCGCACGCCGTCCAGGATCTGCTGGACCACCTTCAACCCGCTGGAGGTCCCCGCCGGCAGGTCGATCTGCGTGACGTCGCCGGTGACCACGATCTTCGAGCCGAAACCCAAGCGGGTCAGGAACATCTTCATCTGCTCCGGCGAGGTGTTCTGCGCCTCGTCGAGGATGATGAACGCGTCGTTCAACGTCCGGCCCCGCATGTACGCCAGCGGCGCCACCTCGATGACCCCGTCGGTGATCAGCCGCGGCACGGTCTCGGGGTCGAGCATGTCGCGCAGCGCGTCGTAGAGCGGGCGCAGGTAGGGGTCGATCTTCTCGTAGAGCGTGCCGGGCAGGAACCCGAGCCGTTCGCCGGCCTCGACCGCCGGGCGGGTCAGGATGATCCGGCTGACCTGCTTGGACTGCAGCGCCTGGACCGCCTTCGCGACCGCCAGGTAGGTCTTTCCGGTGCCGGCCGGGCCGATGCCGAACGTGATCGTGAACTTGTCGATCGCGTCGACGTAGCGCTTCTGATTAAGCGTCTTCGGGCGGATCGAGCGGCCACGGTGGGACAGGATGTCGGCGGTCAGCACGTCGGCCGGGCGCTCGACGGTGTCGGCCCGCAGCATCTGGATCGAGCGCGTCACCGAGTCGGTGGACAGCGGCGCCCCGGTGCGCAGGACCACTACGAGTTCGTCGAACAGCCGCTCGACCAGCGCCACGTCGGACGGCGGACCGGTCACGGTGATCTCGTTGCCGCGGGCCAGGAAATCCAGGGTTGGGAACGCGCCTTCGATCGTCCGCAGGTACTCGTCCGCGGTGCCCAGCAGACCGACCATCGACACTGCCGGGGGCACCACGATGCGATGTGACGACGTTGCGGTCTCTGCCATCGGTCCGATTCTAGTGGTCCAGGGGCGAAAGCCGGCAGATCGTCACCCGGGCGGCCAGGTGAACGAACGTCCGCCGAGCACGTGCCCGTGCACGTGGAACACGCTCTGCCCGACGGCCGCGCCGGTGTTGAACACCAGCCGGAAGGCCTCGCCGACACCCTCAGCCTGCGCCACCGCGGCCGCGTCGGCGGCCACCCGTCCGGCCAGGGCGGGGTCGGCGGCGGCCATCGCGGCGATGTCGACGTGGTGTTCCCGCGGGACCACCAGGACGTGCACCGGCGCCTGCGGGTTGATGTCACGGAACGCGACGGTGTCGGCGGTCTCCGCGACGATCTTGGCCGGGATCTCACCCGCGACGATCTTGCAGAACAGGCAGTCGGTCATTCGGATACCCCCTGACGGTCGGTCCAGCAGTGTCTTTCAGGTGTGGTGCCAACGACGGGTCCGGGCCGAGATTACGGCCAACGCCACCACGCCGGCCGTCGAGGTCCGGAGCACCTCCGGTCCCAGCCGGCACACCCGCGCCCCGGATTTCTGAAATGCGGTCAGTTCCTCGTCCGCCACGCCCCCCTCCGGGCCGACGACCAGCAGCACCTCACCGACCTCCGGCAGCGGCACCGCGGTCAGCGGATCGGTGGCGCTCTCGTGCAGCACGACGGCCAGGGCGGCGTTCTCGATCCGTGCCGTCAGCGCCTCGGTGTCGACCAGGGCCTCGACGCCCGGCACCCAGGCCCGACTCGCCTGCTTGGCAGCCTCCCGAGCGTGCGCTGCCCAGCGCGCCCGCGCCCGTTCGCCACGCTCCCCCGACCACTGGACGACCGAACGGGCCGCAGCCCACGGCACGATCGCGTCGACCCCGACCTCGGTCATCATCTCGACCGCGGCCTCGGCGCGGTCGCCCTTCGCCAACGCCTGGGCGACGACCAGTCGCGGCGTCGGCTCCGCGACGAAGCGCACGGCCTGGACCGCGACCGACAGCCCCTCCGGCAGCACCTCGGTGACGACAGCCTCGCCGATCGTCCCGGCACCGTCGCCGAGTTCGAGCCGCTCCCCGACCCGCATCCGCCGCACCTTCGCGGCGTGCCGTCCCTCCGGACCGGTCAGCCGGAAAGCCCCGGTCGCCGGCACCTCACCCACCAGGAACATTGGCGGCCTCACCGACACCTCCCAACCCCCGACTTCTGCTGCCTGTCCCACCTATCCAGCGGCGCTGATAGGTGGGACAGGCAGCAGAGGATGGCCAAATTCGGTGGGCGCGGCAGGGCGGGCTGGCTGCTCAGCGGCTGCCGAAGACGTCGCGGATCTTGGAGAACAGGCCCGGCTGACCGGTCTTCAGATTGCCCGTGGGCTGCTCCTCGCCGCGCACGCGGGCCAACTCGCGCAGCATTTGCTCCTGCATCTCGTCGAGCTTGGTCGGGGTCAGCACCTCGAGGTGCACGATCAGGTCGCCGCGGCCGGTGGACCGCAGGTGCGGGATGCCGCGCGCGGTCAGCCGTTCCAGCTTCCCGGACTGGGTGCCCGGGCGGATGACCATTGTGTACGGGCCGTCGAGGGTCTCGATCCCGATCGTGGTGCCCAGCGCCGCGGCCGTCATCGGCAGCGTGACCGTGCAGTGCAGATCGTCGCCCTGGCGGGTGAAGTGCGGGTGCGGGTTCTCGATGATCTCGACGTACAGGTCGCCGGGTGGGCCGCCACCGGGCCCGACCTCGCCCTCGCCGGCCAGCTGGATCCGGGTGCCGGTGTCGACGCCGGCCGGGATCTTCACCTTCATCGTGCGCCGGCTGCGCACCCGGCCCTCGCCGTCGCACTCGGTGCACGGTGAGCTGATCACCTCACCGAACCCGCGGCACTGGCTGCACGGCCGGGATGTCATGACCTGGCCCAGGAACGACCGCTGCACCGACTGGATCTCGCCGCGCCCGCCGCACATGTCGCACCGGGTCGGGTGCGTGCCCGGCGCACACCCCTCGCCGCGGCACCGGCCACAGACCGCGGCAGTGTCGATCTGGATCTCGCGGGTCGCGCCGAACGCGGACTCGGCCAGCTCGATCTCCAGCCGGATCATCGCGTCCTGGCCGCGCTGCACCCGGCTGCGCGGGCCGCGCGCATTGCCCTGGCCGCCGAAGAACGCGTCCATGATGTCGCTGAACGCGAAGCCCGCCGCGCCGCCGAAGCCACCCGGGGCACCGCCGCCGGCCGACAGCGGATCGGCGCCCAGGTCGTACATCTGACGCTTCTGGGGGTCGGAGAGGACCTCGTAGGCCGCGGTGACGTTCTTGAACTGCTCCTGCGCCTTCGGGTCCGGGTTGCGGTCCGGATGCAGCGCCATCGCCAGCTTGCGGTACGCCTTCTTGATCGTTTCGCCGTCGGCGGTGCGGGAGACGCCCAGGACCGCGTAGTAGTCAGGCATGTGGCGCCTCGGGCGAAACAATGTCTCCGACGTACCGTGCCACTGCGCGAACCGCTCCCATCGTCCCCGGATAGTCCATCCGCGTCGGGCCGATCACCCCGAGGCGGGCGGTGGTCTCACCGCGCCCGTACCCGGACGCGACGATCGACGTCCCGGTCAACCCTGCCACCGCCGTCTCGGCCCCGATGCGGACGGTGACCTCGGCGGTCGCCGTCTCACCGAGCAGCCGCATCAGCACGACCTGTTCCTCCAACGCCTCCAGGACCTGCGGCAGCGAGTCCGTGAAGTCGTGGCCGGAGCGAGTCAGGTTGGCCGCGCCGGCCAGCACCACACGCTGCTCCCGGCTGTCGTCGATCATCTCCCGCAGCGCGCGGACCAGGCCGGCCACCGCCTGCCCGTCGGTCTGTCGCTCGGGGGGGCCCAGTTGGGTGTGCAAGGCGACGACCGCCGCGTCCGCGTCGGGCAGCCGCTTGCCGTCCATCGCCGCGTTCAGCCGGGCCCGTAGGTCCGCGACGACGTCGTCGGAGCTGAGCACCGGCACGTCGACGACCCGCTGCTCGACCCGACCGGTGTCGGTGATCAGCACGATCATCACGCGCCCGGGCGCGATCGAGAGCAGCTCCAGGTGGCGCACCGCGGCGCCGGACAGCGAGGGGTACTGCACGACCGCGACCTGCCGGGTCAACTGCGCCAGCAGTCGCACAGTGCGGTCGACGACGTCGTCGAGGTTGACCGCCTCCGCCAGGAACTGCCCGATCGCGCGCCGCTCGGCCTGCGTCAGCGGCCGCACGCCGGCCAACCGGTCGACGTAGAGCCGGTAGCCCTTGTCGGTCGGGATGCGCCCGGCGCTGGTGTGCGGCTGAGCGATGTAGCCCTCCTCCTCCAGCGCGGCCATGTCGTTACGGATGGTGGCCGGGGAGACCCCGAGGTTGTGGCGGTCCACCAGGCTCTTGGAGCCGACCGGCTCCTCGGTGGAGACGTAGTCCTGCACGATGGCCCGCAGCACGGCGAGTTTGCGGTCGTCGAGCATTCCGCACCTCCTCGTCCGCCGTGTTCCCCGCCGATCAGCACTGTCCACCGGCGAGTGCTAAGTCTACTGGGCGGCGCTCGGCATTACCGTGCGGCGATGGACCGCTACTCCGAGGACCCACTGGCCGGTAACTGGCGCCGCCCCAAGGTCGTGCCCGAGGTGGCCGCTGCCGACGACCTGGTGGTCGAGGAGGCCGAGAGCGGGTTCTGCGGTGCGGTGGTCGGCCGGGAGAAGGGCCCCGGCGGCCACCTGGTCACGCTCGAGGACGGGCTGGGGCGCCGACGGGTGTTTCCACTAGGCCCGGGCTACCTGATCGACGGCGCGCCGGTGACGTTGGTCGCACCGCAGTCCGCGGGGCCGAGCCGGCCCACCCGGACCGCGTCCGGCTCGGTGGCAGTGGCCGGGGTCCGCGCCCGGGTCGCTCGGGAGAGCCGAATCTACGTCGAGGGCAAGCACGACGCCGAACTGGTCGAGAAGGTCTGGGGCGACGACCTACGCATCGAGGGTGTGGTCGTCGAATACCTGGAAGGCGTCGACCACCTGCCGGAGATCGTCGCCGAGTTCGCCCCGGAACCGACCCGGCGGCTCGGGGTGCTGGTCGACCACCTGGTGCCCGGCAGCAAGGAGTCCCGGATCGCCGCCTCGATCCGCTCACCGCACGTGCTGGTCGTCGGGCACTCGTTCGTGGACATCTGGCAGGCCGTCAAACCGGTCGCGGTGGGTATCCGGGCCTGGCCGACCGTCCCGCCCGGGCGGCCGTGGAAGGAAGGCGTGCTGGAGGCGCTCGGCTGGCATGTCGAGCCGCACCTGGCGTGGAAACGGATCCTCGGCGGCGTGCGCTCCTGGACCGACCTGGAGCCGGAACTGATCGGCCGCGTCGAGGAGCTCATCGACTTCGTGGCGGTGGGCGTCAGCCGTTGAAGGTGTTCTGGGCCTTCTCGAGGCCCTCGCCGATCAGCATCTCGACGGCGTCCGCGGCCCGGTCGATCTCCAGGTCGAGGTCCTTGCGTTCGGTGGAGGAGAAGTCGCGCAGCACGTAGGCGGCCGCGTCCATCCGGCCGGGCGGGCGGTCGATACCGAAGCGGACCCGGTGGAAGTCGCCGGTACCCAGCGAGCGGCGGATCGATTTCAGCCCGTTGTGGCCGTTGTCGCCGCCGCCGAACTTCAGCCGCAGCGCCGCGAACGGCAGATCCAGCTCGTCGTGGATGACGACAATCCGCTCGGCCGGGATCTCGTAGTACTTGGCCAACCCGGAGACCGGACCGCCGGACTCGTTCATGTACGAGCGCGGCCGGGCGAGCACCACTCGGGTGCCGCCCGGCCCGCCCAGTCGAGCCTCAGCCGCCTCGGCGTGCGCCTTGTGTCCCTTCAGGGACGCCCGTGCACGGTCGGCGAGAACGTCGATCACCAGGAAGCCGATGTTGTGCCGGTTGGCCAGGTACTGCGGGCCTGGATTCCCCAGGCCGACGACCAACCAGCGGTCCTCGGTCGACATGGCGCCGCGTTTCGGTCGGGGTCCCTACTCCGCCGCGGGTTCGTCCGTGGCAGCGGCCTCGGCGGTCTCGGCGGCCTCCGCCTCGGGCTCGTCGCGCTCGATGCCGACCTCGGCCTCGGCGGCGGTCAACTCGGCGTCGACCTGCTCCTCGCTGCGCTGCGCGGTGATGTTCACGACCAGGTGCTCCGGGTCCGTGATCAGCTCGACGCCGGCCGGCAGGACGACCTCCTTGGCCAGGATCTGCGACCCGATCGGGCGCCCGCTGATGTCGACGTCGAAGCCGGTCGGGATGTGCGTGGCCTCGGTCAGCACCTCGAGGGTGTTGAGCTCGGTGACGACCAGGCTGTCCGGGGCCGCGGTGCCGACGACGTGCAGGGCGACCTCGACCTTGACCTTCTCGCCGAGACGCACGACCAGCAGGTCGACGTGCTCGAGGAAGCCCTTGATCGGGTCGCGCTGGATGTCCTTCGGGATGGCCAGTTCGGCCTTGCCCTCCAACGTGATGCTCAGCAGCACGTTGGCCGTCTTGAGCGCCTGCATGAGCTCGTGGCCGGGCAGCGAGATGTGCCGCGGGGCGTTGCCGTGCCCGTACAGCACCGCGGGAACGCGATGGTCGCGGCGGATCCTGCGGGCGGCACCCTTGCCGAACTCGGAGCGGGTCTCGGCACTGATGGGTACCTCGGACACGGCGGAACTCCTTTAGCTGCTTACGATTGCGGGTCGACTAAGTACGAGCGCTGCTCGGCAGCGGGCGCAACGGCGGGCCGACGCGCACCGTCGATAACGCAGGCGCAGAGCCAACCTCGCCGGGCAACCCCGGAAGCCTACCTGAGTCTCAGCCGTGCCCTTCGAACAGGCTGGTAACTGAGCCGTCGTCGAACACCTCACGGATCGCGCGCGCGATCAGCGGCGCGATCGAGAGCACCGTCAGCTTGTCGAACCGGCGCTCGTCCTCGATCGGCAGCGTGTTCGTCACGACGACCTCGGAGATGCGGGAGTTCTTGAGCCGATCGACCGCGGGGCCGGACAGGATCGGGTGCGTGGCGGCCACGATCACATCGGCCGCGCCCTGCGCGAAAAGGACGTCGGCGGCCGCGGTGATGGTCCCGGCGGTGTCGATCATGTCGTCGACGAGCACGCAGGTGCGGCCCTCGACCTCGCCGACCACCTCGTGGACCGTGACCTGGTTCGCGACGTTCGGATCGCGTCGCTTGTGCACGATCGCCAGCGGGCAGCCCAGCCGGTCGGTCCACATGTCGGCCACCCGGACCCGGCCGGCGTCCGGGGAGACCACCGTCAGGCGCTCGCGGTCGACCCGGTTGCCGACGTAGCGGGCCAGCAGCGGCAGCGCGAACAGGTGGTCGACCGGGCCGGAGAAGAAGCCCTGGATCTGCGCGGTGTGCAGGTCGACCGAGATCAGTCGGTCGGCACCGGCGGTCTTGAACAGGTCGGCGAGCAGCCGCGCGGAGATCGGCTCGCGGCCCTTGTGCTTCTTGTCCTGCCGCGAGTAGCCGTAGAACGGGATCACCACGGTGATTCGTTTGGCCGACGCCCGCTTCAACGCGTCGACCATGAGCAACTGCTCCATGATCCACTGGTTGATCGGCTGGGCGTGCGACTGGATCACGAAAGTGTCCGCGCCGCGGACCGACTCCTGGAAGCGCACGTAGATCTCGCCGTTGGCGAAGTCGTGCGCCGTGGTCGGGGTCAGTTCGATCCCGAGGTTCTCGGCGATCTCGGCAGCCAGTTCCGGGTAGGCGCGCCCGCCAATCACGAGCAGCTTGCGCTCACCGGTGGTGGTGATGCCCGTCATTCAGCGCGCTCCAGATCATCCGTCGTAGATTTCTCGGCGGCCGCTGCAGCGGTCGCCGCCGCGCTCCCGGGCCGCTTTCGTTCCACCCAGCCCTCGATGTTGCGCTGGGTGCCCCGGCCCACGGCCAGCGCTCCGGGGGGCACGTCCTGCGTGATCACCGATCCCGCGGCCGTGTACGAACCGGCGCCCAGAGTCAGCGGCGCCACCAACATGGTGTCACTTCCCACTCGGACGTGGTCGCCGACGGTGGTCCGGTGCTTGGCGACGCCGTCGTAGTTGACGAAGACAGTGGCCGCGCCGATGTTGACGCCGACGCCGATCTCGGCGTCGCCGACGTAGGACAGGTGGGGCACCTTCGAACCTGCGCCCACGATGGAGTTCTTGATCTCCACGAACGCCCCGGCCTTCGCGTCCGGCCCGAGCCGGGTCCCGGGCCGCAGGAAGCTGAACGGCCCGACGTGCGCACCGGCACCGATCTCGGCCTGCGTGGCGTAGCTGGACAGAACCTCGGCGCCCGGGCCGACGAGGCAGTCGGTGAGCGTCGTGCCGGGGCCGATCACCGCGCCGGCCGCCACCCGGGTGGCCCCGTGCAGCTGGGTGTTCGGGCACACGACCGCGTCCGGCTCCAGGTGCACGCCGACGTCGATCCAGGTGCTGGCCGGGTCGATCACCGTCACCCCGGCGCGCATCCAGTCCTCGACGACGCGGCGGTTCAGCTCGGCGCCCAACGCGGCCAGTTGCACCCGGTCGTTGACGCCGAGGATCTCGCGGGCGTCGTGCGCCCGGACGCCGAGCACCGTCTCCCCCGCCGCCCGGGCCAGGCCCACCACATCGGTCAGGTACTGCTCGCCCTGGCTGTTGGCGGTGGACAGCCGGCCCAGCGCCTGCGTCAGGAACCCGGCGTGGAACGCGTAGACGCCGGAGTTCACCTCATCGATCGCCAACTGCTGCGCGGTGGCCTCGCGGTGCTCGACGATCTGCGTCACCCTGCCGGAGGAGTCGCGGACGATGCGCCCGTAGCCGGTCGGGTCGGCCACAGCGGCGGTGAGCACGCTCACCGCCGCGCGTTCCCGCTCATGCTCGGCGAGCAACGTCGCCAACGTCTGGGTACGCAACAACGGCGTGTCGCCGCAGACGACCAGAACGATCGCGGCCGGGTCCGGCGGTACCTCTTCGCAGGCCACCCGGACCGCGTGGCCGGTGCCGTTGCGCTGCTCCTGGACGACCGCGAACGCCGCCGGGGCGATCGCGGCCAGGTGCTCCCGGACCGCGTCGCGGCCGTGACCGATGACCACGACCACCCGGCCCGGGCCCAACCCGTCGACCGCCGCCAGCGCGTGACCCAACAGCGAGCGGCCGCCGATCCGGTGCAGCACCTTGGGAGTTGCCGACCGCATCCGGGTGCCCTCGCCGGCGGCCAGCACGACCACCGAAACCTGCTCGCTGCGCTCGGTCACCCCGGAATCGCCCTTCCGACCCTCGTAGCTCCCGGGAGAGGATTCGAACCCCTATAGATGGGACCAAAACCCATTGTCCTGCCCTTAGACGACCCGGGAACGTCGCACGGCTGACGTTACTTGGTCCGCCGCGCGCGTTGACCGCCGATCCATCCATCGGACGGACTGCTCAGCGGCGCACCATCGATTCCGACCGCGAGTCGGAGACGGCGGACACTGTGACATTGATTCGCTCGCTGCGCTCGCTTGCCGGCGCACCTTCGTTCGCCGGTGGTGGTCCAGGGGTGGCGGACACTGTGACATTGATTCGCTCGCTGCGCTCGCTTGCCGGCGCACCTTCGTTCGCCGGTGGTGGTCCAGGGGTGGCGGACACTGTGACATTGATTCGCTCGCTGCGCTCGTTCATGCGGCGGCGGCCGCCTTGACCCGGTTGACGACGACCTCGGCGAGACGAGCCGCGTCGTCCGAGGACGCCTTCGCGGAGCCGTTGACCGTGTAGTTGATCGTGACCTCCGCCTGCCCGTGGGCGGCGGTGATCACATAGGTGTCGAACGGGCCGGAGTCGTCGTCGCCGGTGGTGGCGCCGACCACGTGGAGGGCGAACACGGAGTCGCTGCCCGGGACCGAGACGGTCACCGGGGTCACCGTCAGTCCGGCGATCTTGTCGCCCTCGGCGGTGTACCGGCTCTGGAAGTAGGTCTGGTAGCAACCGGGCCCGGACTGCCCCGTCGCGGCGCGTGCGAGGTCGTGGGCCGCGGCTGCGGAGTCCACCAGGTCAGCGTTGGTGTCGATGTCGGTGTCCGGGTTGTCCGTGGAGAACTCGGTGCCCGGATTGCGATCGAGGAACTTCGGGCTCGACAGGCCGAGGCACTTGTACAGGGCGTCCTCGGTGGCGTTCTCGGCGCTGCTCTGTGGGGGCTGGGACTCCCCGGTGAAGCCGGGCACGTCGGCGGCGAGGAGCACCCCGGCGGCGGTGAGCTTCCTCGCGGAATCCGAGCCCGGTGACGCGGACTCACTCGTCGCCGGGGTCGCCGAGGCGGGTTGGGCCGTCGGGCTCGGCGGCGGGGCGACGACGGACTTGCCGCCGGAGCTGCCGCAGGCGGACAGGCCGAGGCACAGGGCGACGGTGACCGTGACAGCGGCCGAACGCGGACGGGAGGGCATACGCGGAGCCAACCACAAGGCCCGCGGCTCCCCGTTCACTTGGCTGAGGCGGTCCGCGGGTCGCCGCTCAACGTGGGCTTGTCCTCCAGCCCGGCCAGCCCGTTCCAGGCCAGATTCACCAGGTGCGCGGCCACCTCGGCGCGTTTGGGCTTACGGACGTCGAGCCACCACTGCCCGGTCAGCGCGACCATTCCGACGAGCATCTGCGCGTACATCGGCGCAAGCTTTGCGTTGAAGCCGCGCTCGGCGAACTGGGCGATCAGGATGTGCTCGACCTGGCTGGCCACGTCCGAGATCAGGCTGGCGAACGTGCCTGTGGACTGCGCCACCGGGGAGTCGCGGACCAGGATCCGGAAGCCGTCGGGCGAGGTCTCGATGTACTCCAGCAACGCCAGCGCCGCCTGCTCGAGCAGTTCCCGGCCCTGGCCGTGGGCCAACGCGCTGGTCAGGCGGTCCTGCAGGAACCGCATCTCCCTGTCGACGACGACCGCGTAGAGGCCTTCCTTGCCGCCGAAGTGCTCGTAGACCACCGGCTTGGACACGCCGGCCTTCGCGGCGATCTCCTCCACCGACGTGCCCTCGAAGCCGCGCTCGGCGAACAGGCGCCGGCCGACGTCGAGAAGTTGTTCGCGCCGTTCCTTGCCGGTCATCCGTACCCGGCCGCCGGTGCTCGGGGCCTCGGACATCAGCCGTCCGAAGCGCCGATCCGGCGCGCCGCGAGACGTGCCGGGTCCGGCCACCGGACGTGACTGGCCCAGCCGAACTTCTCGAAGATCCAGATGAGTCTGGCGCTGGTGTCGATCTGGCCGCGCAGGACCCCGTGCCGGGCCGAGGTGGGCTCGGCGTGGTGCAGGTTGTGCCAGGACTCACCGAAGGAGAGCAGCGAGAGCCACCACACGTTCCCGGACTTGTCGCGACTGCGGAACGGGCGTCGGCCGACCACGTGGCAGATCGAGTTGATCGACCAGGTCACGTGGTGCAGCACCGCGATGCGGATCAACGAGGCCCAGAAGAACGCCGACAGGGCCCCTTGCCAGGACCACGACCACAGGCCGCCGATCAGCGGCGGTACCAGCGTCGACACCGCGACCCAGGTCGGGAAGTGCCGGGAGACCTTGACGATGTCGGGGTCGGCCAGCAGGTCCGGGGCGTATTTCTGCTGCGGGGTCTGCTCCTCGTCGAACAACCACCCGACGTGCGCGTGGTAGAGGCCGCGGGTCAAGCCGACCAGGCCGCCCCCGTAGGCCCACGGCGAGTGCGGGTCTTCGGCCTTGTCCGAGTGCTGGTGGTGCTTGCGGTGGTCGGACACCCAGCGCACCAACGGGCCCTCGACGGCCAGACTGCCCATGATCCCCAGCGCGATCCGCAGCGGGCGCTTGGCCCGGAACGATGCGTGGGTGAAGTACCGGTGGTAGCCGACCGTGATGCCGAACCCGGTGACCAGGTACCAGACCCCGGCGATCACCACGTCGCGCCAGGACAGGCCCCACCCCCACATGACGGGTACTGCGGCCGCCACTGCAAGCAACGGGACCAGGATGAACAGGGCCAACGTGGCCTGCTCGAGCCAGCCCTTGCTTTCGCCACCCATGGTGGCGCTCATCACCGGCGCGGACTCGGCGGGAGCGACAGTCGTCGTCATCAGTGGTGTAGGTCTCCTGCCCTGGAGCGGCGAGCGGCGGGTGGTGCGCAGTACGGGTCAGTCCTGGGTACGACCGAACCCGAAGAGGAGAGCGGCAGTGGCCAGGTGGACCACATTCTCCGGGTGATTCAAGGTGAGCAGTCCAGGACCCACGTCCGGCAGCGACTCCAAGGCTAAGCCCACGAGCAGGTATGACGCGCCAACAACGGTATTGCTGAGTTTCGCCCACCCGGCCGCCGGTGCCAGGAAAAGTACCCAGCTGAACGCGAGCTGCACCGACAACGTGAGCAGTCCCACGTCGGAGGCCGGGCCGGCCGTCGCCATCGCCCGCCCGACCCGCACGGCGAGCGCGACCACGCCCGCCGACAAGTAGACCAGCCCGACCGTGACCGCCACGACCGCGTTCGGTGAACGCCGGGTGGCTACCGCCGTACGCAGATCGGTGACCACGGTATCCCTCGGGCTGAAAGTTCCGGATCGCGTTCCGGACCACCGACCAGCGGTGCCGGGCGCCGCAGGATTCGCGCCCGGACGGCCCCACGGATTGCCGTCGCGACCAGGGCGTTGTCTCGACGTCAAGATATGGTTGATCGATGGAGGACGAGGTCGATCGGCTGGTCGCCGCCTGGCGCCGCGAGCGACCGGACCTGGATGTCGGCCCGCTGGAGGTGCTCAGCCGGGTCAGCCGGCTCGCCCGCCACCTCGACCGCGCCCGCCGAACCGCGTTCGCCGCCCACGGCCTGGCGCAGTGGGAGTTCGACGTGCTCTCCGCGCTGCGCCGTACCGGCCCGCCCTACCGGATGTCGCCGGGGGCGCTGATCAACCAGACCCTGGTCACCTCCGGGACGATGACCAACCGCATCGACCGCCTGGCCGAGCGCGGCCTGGTCCGGCGTGAGGCCGACCCGCACGACCGACGCGGTGTGCTGGTCGTGCTCACCGTCGAGGGGCGCAAGACCGTCGACGAGGCCCTGACCGACCTGCTGCGCCACGAGCAGGACCTGCTGGCCGGGCTGCCGGCCCGCCAGCGTGAGGCCCTGGCCGGCACCCTGCGCGACCTCGTCGCGCCCTTCGACAACCCGACCTGAGCGCCCCGGCCCCCAACATCCGCGACTTCTGCTGCCTGTCCCACCTATTCCGGGCCTGGCATAGGTGGGACAGGCAGCAGAAGTGGGGTGTTCTGCGGGGCGGGGCGGGTCAGCCCTCGGCGGCCTCGGCGGCGGTGAGCCACTCCTCCTCGAGTTGCGCCCGCTCGGCCAGCAGGGCGCGCAGGTCGGCGTCGAGGGCGGTGACCTTGACGTGGTCGGAGGCGTGCTCGGTCATCGCGAGGTGGAGCTTGTCCTCCTGGCGCGCGAGTTTCTCCAGCTGACGTTCGATGCGCAGCAAGTCCTTGCGGGCGGTCCGGGAATCGGCCGCCGGGGTCTTCTCCTTCGGCGGCGGGGCCGCCCGCTTGACTTCGGTCTGCTCAAGCGCGGCCCGGCGCTGGAGGTACTCGTCGACCCCGTTGGGCAGCATCCGCAGCCGCCCGTCGCCGAGCAGCGCCACGATCGTGTCGGTGGTCCGCTCCAGGAAGTACCGGTCGTGGCTGACCACCAACAACGAGCCGGCCCAGCCGTCCAGGACGTCCTCGAGCACGGTCAACGTCTCGATGTCGAGGTCGTTGGTCGGCTCGTCGAGCAGCAGCACGTTCGGTCCGGTCATCAGCAGCCGCAGCACCTGCAGCCGCCGGCGTTCGCCGCCGGACAGGTCGCCGATCGGCGCCCACTGCCGGTCGCCGGTGAACCCGAAGCGCTCCAGCAGGTCCGAGGCGCTGCGCTCGTCCTTGCCGACGGTGATCGAGCGGGCGATCCGTTCGACCGAGGCCAGCACCCGGTCGGTCGGGTCGAGCTCGACCACCTCCTGCGAGAGGTAGGCCACCCGCACCGTCGCGCCGCGCACGACCTTGCCGGACTCCGCCGCCAGCTCGTCGATCAGCAGCCGAAGCAGCGAGGTCTTGCCGCTGCCGTTGATCCCGACCACGCCGATCCGCTCCCCCGGGCCGACCGCCCAGGTGACGTTGTCGAGCAGCCGCTTGGGGCCGGCCGACAGCGTGACGTTCTCCAGCTCGTAGACGGTCCGGCCCAGCCGGGCGACGGCGAACTTCGCCAGCTCCAACGTGTCGCGAGCCGGCGGTTCGTCGGCGATCAGCGCGTTGGCCGCGTCGATCCGGAAGCGCGGTTTGCTGGTCCGCGCCGGCGGGCCGCGCCGCAGCCAGGCCAGCTCCTTGCGCATCAGGTTGGCCCGTCGGGCCTCGGTGGCCGCGGCCACCCGGGCGCGTTCGGACTTGGCCAGCACGTAGGCGGCGTAACCGCCGTCGTAGGCCTGCACCTCTTCGTCGACGACCTCCCAGGTGCGGGTGCACACCTCGTCGAGGAACCAGCGGTCGTGGGTGACGACCAGCAGTGCGCCCTGACGCTTCGTCAGATGTGCGGCGAGCCAGGAGATGCCCTCGACGTCGAGGTGGTTGGTCGGCTCGTCGAGCAACAGCAGGTCCAGCGGCCGGATGAGCTCGCGGGCCAACGCGACCCGGCGGCGCTCGCCGCCCGAGCACGTGCCCACGACCGTGTCCAGGCCGTCGGTGAAGCCCGGGACGTCGACGCCCCCGAGCAATCCGGTGAACACGTCGCGCACCGCGGCTTCACCGGCCCAGTCGTGCTCCGCCCGGTCGCCGACGACGGCCTGCCGGATGGTCAGCGTCGGGTCCAGCTCGTCGCGCTGGGTGAGCACCGCGGCCCGCAGCCCGCTGACGTGGGTAACCCGGCCCGAGTCCGGCGCCTCGACGCGGGCAATCAGCCGCAGCAGCGTCGACTTGCCCGCGCCATTGCGCCCGACGACCCCGATGCGGTCGCCGACGGCGATCCCGGCCGAGACCGCGTCGAGCAGCATCGTCGGCCCGTAGGACTTCCCGACCGACTCCAAGTTGACCAGGTTGACCAGGTTGCTCACCGGCGTGCCTGCGTTCGTTCGCGCGCGTTCGGGGTCGGCTGACACTGTGACATTTGTTCGCTCGCAAGCTCGCTCATGCAGCGATGCCGCCGAGCAATCGGGCGCCGCCGACCGGTCCCACCGCGCGTTTCACGTCCCGGCACAGCCCCATCGCGGTCAATGCCACCGCCAGGTCCAGGGCGGCCGCGGCCGAGGAGACCAGGAACGCGCACGTCGGCCCGCTGCCGCACACGATCGAGCCCAACGCGCCCTGCTCCGGGCCCAGCGCCAACGTGTCGGCCAGGCGCGGGCTCAGCGACAACGCCGCCGCGGTCAAGTCGTTGTACAACGCCGCACCGAGCGCGGGCGCGTCGCCGGACCGCAGCGCCGCCAGCAGTCCGGGGTCGACCTCCTCCCGCAAGTCCTTCGTCCAGTCCGGGTCGACCTCGCGCAGGCGATCGCACTCCGCGTAGACGGCCGGGGTCGACAGCCCGTGGTCGGCCAGCGCGAACACCCAGTGGAACTGGCCGCGGCCGAGCACCGGGGAGAGCACGTCGCCGCGCCCGACCCCGACGGCGGTGTTGCCCAGCAAGGCGAACGGCACGTCGGCGCCCAACTGCGCGGCCAACCCGGTGAGCTCCTCCCGCCGCAGGTGGGTCTGCCACAGCGCGTCGCAGGCCACCAACGCGGCCGCGGCGTCCGCGCTGCCACCGGCCATCCCGGCCGCCACCGGAATCGCCTTACGGATCCGCAGCCGGACACCGTCACAGATCCCGGTGCGCTCGGCCAGGAGTCGGGCCGCACGCAGCGCCAGGTTGTTCCCGTCCTCGGGCACCCCGCTCAGGTCCGGCCCCCCGGACGCGGCGACGACCGAGACCGTGAAGTCCTCGGCATCCTCGGCGCTGACCTCGTCGTGCAGCGAGACGGCCTGGAAGACGTTGAGCAGGTCGTGGTAGCCGTCCGGGCGCGGGGGGCCGACCGACAGCTGGAGATTCACCTTCGCGGGTGCGCGCACAGTGATGACCGACATGGCGCCCCCTCCCGCTGTGCTGACCGAAACCCGTAGTGCTTGTCGAAACCCGAGTCCCCGGCAGGCTATCCGGGACGACAGGCCGCCACCCGCGCGAAGTCGCCGACGTCGAGATCCTCGCCCCGCGCGCCGGGATCCACGCCGGCCGCGCGCAAGGCAATCTCGGCCGCCGCGGCGCTGCCGGCCCAGCCCGCCAGTGCGGCCCGCAACGTCTTGCGGCGCTGGGCGAACGCGGCGTCGATCACGGCGAAGGTGGCCCGTCGGTCCGCGTCCGGCTCCGGCCGGCGGCGCAGCAGGACCAACCCGGAGTCGACCCGCGGCGCCGGCCAGAACACCGACCGGCCCACCGATCCGGCCCGGGACACCTCGGCGTACCAGCGCGCCTTGACCGACGGCACCCCGTAGACCCGGCTGCCCGGGTCGGCGGCCAACCGCTCGGCGACCTCGGCCTGCACCATCACCAGCGCGGTCCGCACGGTCGGGAACGTCTCCAGCACGTGCAGCAGCACCGGGACGGCCACGTTGTAGGGCAGGTTGGCCACCAGTGCGGTCGGCGCCGGCCCGGGCAGGTCGACCGACATCCGCATCGCGTCAGCCTGGACCACCCGTAGTCGCGGCGCGGCCTCGGGAGCCAGCCGCGCGACGGTCTGCGGCAACTCCCCGGCGAGCACCGGGTCGATCTCCACCGCCGTCACCGAGGCCACCACCGCCAACAGCGCCAACGTCAGCGACCCGAGCCCGGGGCCGACCTCCAGCGCGACGTCACCCGGCCCGACCCCGGCGGCCCGCACGATGCGGCGCACGGTGTTCGCGTCGACCACGAAGTTCTGGCCCAGGCTCTTGGTGGGCCGCAGCCCGAGCCGGTCCGCGATCTCGCGGATCGCGGCGGGGCCGAGCAGGTCATTGCCGGAAGCCTGCTGCGTCACCGGCGCACCTTCGCCTATCGGTGCGGGCAGGATGTTGGTGGCCACTGTGAAATTGGTTCACTCGCAGGCTCGCTCACCTGTCGTGCAGATGGCGGCCGCAGACCGGCCAGGGATGGGCGCCCTCGCGCTTGTAGAGCTGCTGGGCCCGGTAGGTCTGCTCCTCCGGCGGGGCCTGGTTCGGACGACCCTTGCCGCCGACCGAGTGCCACGTGTCAGGGCTGAACTGGTAGAGCCCGTAGTAGTTCCCGGCACCACCGTTGGTCGAGTGCGGGTCGCCGCCGGATTCGCACTTGGCGAGCGAGGACCAGTTCATGTGCTCCTCGCCGGTGGCCGCGTACTTGGTCGGCTTGGTGCCCACCTTCTCGACCTGGGTGACCGGCTGGCGCAGCACCTGGCTGGCCAGGGTGTCCTTGCCGGTCTGCTTGCCGTCGCGGCTGAGCAGCTTGAACGTGAGCAGCTTCACGCCGGTCACGCCCGGGGTGAGGACCTTCGTCTCCCACGGGGACATCGAGGGGTCCTTGATCTGCTGGACCGGGAAGGGGATGTCCACCTTCACCGTCACGATCTTGGACTGGATACGGACCACGCGGATCGTCGCGCCCTCGACCGGGGCGGAGTCCAGCTGCGAGTTGACCTGGTCGTCGGCGTCCAGCCGGATGCCGGACTCGATCAGCAGCTGCCGGACCGTGGCCGCGGTGGTGTTCAGCGTGCGGGTCCGACCGTCGGCGATCACCGTCACCAGGCGCGGGCTGAGCACCCGCAGGGCCAGGCCGGAGCGGCCGATCCGCAGGGAGCGCGAGGCGGAGATGAACAGGTTCTCGTCGCGCAGGCCGAGTTGGTCGAGAGCTTCGTCGACGCTGGTGGCGGTGACCCAGACGCGGCTGGCGTGACCGTCGAGGTTCAGGTCGATCGGACGACCGAAGCGGACGGCGATCCGGCTGCCCCCGCGCACCGAGTGGTCGAGGTCCGGCACGACCGTGTCGTGCTCGCCGACGTTGAGGCCCTGCCGGGCCAGGACGCCCTGCACGCTCGAGGCGAACGTGTGGACGCGGGTGGTGTGGCCGTCCACGCTGAGCTGGACGGTCTTGTCGAAACTGACGAATGCCGTGACACCGGCCACCATGGCCGCGATCACGACCGCATGGACCAGCCAACGCTTGGTGGTCTGCGGAAGGAACCGGGTCAGCACGGCTCTCCAGACTTCGAAGTCTCCGGGCACGGCGAACCAGAGCATGCAAACCCCGCCTGGTGCCATCGGTGAGCATCGAAACCGATGGTGCCAATGTGGAAATTACGTGCTTGGGAGACCAAAGTCCGACCCCGGCTGTCCGGTGGACAATAACCAAAAGCCACGCACCGCGCCAAACGCTCTGACGTGACATCTCCGACGTGTCGGATCAATCCGGTCCGGCCCATCCGGTGAAGGTATTCGAGCCTTTCGACCCCGCCCAGGGGTGGCGCCCGAACCTGAATCAGACCTTTGCTCACCTCTTGCCCAGGTCAAATTGGGTCGTGTCGCGAGGCATTTGTTGCTGATGGGCAACGATCCGACAAACGAATGAGAGAGATGTCACAAAAGTGGCCCTTGGGCCACGATCAGGCCGGGAGGTCGAACGGCCCGAACATGCGTTCTGCGGTCGCGGCCACGCTGCCGGCCAGTTCAGCGACGTCCACTCCTTTCACTTGCGCCATCGCGCGCAGCGTGATCGGGATCAGGTACGGCGCGCAGGGCCGTCCGCGGTACGGCAACGGGGCCAGGAACGGCGCGTCGGTCTCGACCAGAACCAGCTCCGGAGGTGCCACGGAGAGTGCATCGCGCAGGTGCTGATTGTTACGGAAGGTCACGTTTCCGGCGAATGACATCACGTATCCGCGCTCCGTACAGATCTTGGCCATCTGCTCGTCACCGGAGAAACAATGGAAGACGACGCGGTCCGGCGCGCCCTCCTCCAGGAGAATTCGCAGCACGTCCGCGTGGGCATCGCGATCATGGATCACCAACGTCTTGGCGTGTCGTTTCGCGATCTCTATGTGCCGCCGGAACGACTCCGCCTGCACTTCCCAGAGGGTTTCGTCGGACCGGAAATGATCCAGTCCGGTCTCGCCAATTCCACGTACCTGCGGGGATGCGGCCAACTCGTCGATCTGCGCCACCGCGGCGTCCAGATCGGCCAGGCGGGGTGCGGTGTTGGGGTGCAGCGCCACGGTCGCCCAGACCCGGTCGTGCTCTGCGGCGACTTGGGCCGACCAGCGCGAGGACGGCACGTCGATCCCGATCTGGATCAGCGTGTCGACGCCGACGGCGGCCGCCGCGGCCACCGCGTCGGCGACCTCGGTGTCCTGCAGGTCCAGGTGCGTGTGCGCGTCCGGGACCGGGACCGGCAACGGCTCCGGCGCGGGCGGCATAGGCCCCCGGTCCTCCACGTCCCGCCTCATTCGGCGACACCCAGGCGGGCCAACTCCTCGGCCACGATCGAGTCTTCGAGTTTGGTGAACACCGGGGTGGGCGCCACCAGCTTGGTGCCCGGCACGATCGGGGTCGACCGCCAGATCGCTGCGGTCGTGTAGTCGCCCTGCAGCACCGTGTACGGCTCGCCGCCGTCCTGGGTCACCTCGACGGCCCGCGGCATCCCGGACCACTCGACGGTGTTGCCGAGCAGTTCGTGGACCCGCTGCGCGGAGTGCGGCAGGAACGGCGTGAGCAGGGCCTTGCAGTCGTCGACCAACTGCAGCGCGACGTGCAGGATCGTGCCCTGCCGGACCGGGTCCTCCTTGAGCTTCCACGGCGCGGTGTCCGACAGGTACTTGTTCGCCGCCCCGACCACGCTCATCGCCTCGTTTATCGCGGCCTTCTGCCGCGACCGACGCAGCGAGGCCCCGATCGTGCCGAAGGCCGCGGACGAGGTGGCCAACAACGCCCGGTCGACGTCGAGCAGTTCGACGGCCGGCGGGATCTCCCCGAAGTTCTTCGCCGCCATCGCGATCGTCCGGTTGACCAGGTTCCCCCAGCCGGCGACGAGCTCGTCGTTGTTGCGACGCAGGAACTCCGACCAGGTGAAGTCGGTGTCGGCGTTCTCCGGCCCGGCCACGGCCAGGTAGTACCGCAGGGCGTCCGCGTGGTAGCGCTCCAGGAAGTCCTTGACCAGAATCACCACCGACCTCGAGGCCGAGAACTTCTTGCCCTCCATGGTCAGGAACTCACTGGAGACGACCTCGTCGGGCAGGTTCAGCACGCCGTACTCACCGGGGGTGCCGCCCTTCGCGCCGCGCCCGGCGTAGCCGAGCAGCATGCCCGGCCAGATCACGGTGTGGAACGGGACATTGTCCTTGCCCATGAAGTAGTACGACTGGGCATCCGGGTTCTGCCACCAGGCCCGCCAGGCCTCGGGGTCGCCGGAGCGCCGAGCCCATTCGACCGAGGCCGACAGGTAGCCGATGACCGCGTCGAACCACACGTACATCCGCTTGTCCGACCGGTCGCGCCAACCGTCCAGCGGGATCGGCACGCCCCAGTCGAGGTCGCGGGTGATCGGGCGGGGCTTGAGGTCGGAGACCAGGTTCATCGAGAACTTCAGGACGTTCGGACGCCAGTCCCCGCCCTTGGTCTGCAGCCAGGAGCCGAGCGCGTCCGCGACCTCGGGCAGGTCGAGGAAGAAGTGCTCGGTCTCGATGAACTTCGGGGTCTCGCCGTTGATGCGGCTGACCGGGTTGATCAGGTCGATCGGGTCCAACTGGTTGCCGCAGTTGTCGCACTGGTCGCCGCGGGCACCGTCGTAGCCGCAGATCGGGCAGGTGCCCTCGATGTAGCGGTCCGGCAGGGTGCGCCCGGTCGACGGCGAGATCGCGCCCATCGTGGTGCGGGCGACGATGTAGCCGTTGCGGTGCAGGCCGAGGAAGATCTCCTGCGCGACCGCGTAGTGGTTGACCGTCGAGGTGCGGGTGAACAGGTCGTAGGACAGGCCCAGGCCGCGCAGGTCCTCGGCGATGATCTTCGAGTACCGGTCGGCCAACTGCTTGGGTGTCACGCCGTCCTTGTCGGCGGCGACCTGGATCGGGGTGCCGTGCTCGTCGGTGCCGGAGACCATCAGCACCTTGTTGCCCGCCATGCGGTGGTACCGGCTGAAGACGTCGGAGGGGACGCCGAATCCGGCGACGTGACCGATGTGCCGCGGACCGCTGGCATAGGGCCAGGCGACGGCGGTCAGGATGTGGCGGGGCGTGGACGACATGTCCTTGATCCTAGGAGTGCACCGCACGCCGCCGCCGTCCGCGCGAGCCGCGTTCGGGCGGATCGAACAGCCCGGCGTCCGACCCGAAGCGGCGCTGCGCCCATCCGGCGAGCCGATGTCCGACCCGCTGCGCGGGCCGCTCCACCAGCCGGAAGGTGGCCTCGGCGCACAGGCAGACGACGATCACCACCCCCACCAGTGCCGCTACCTGCTGCCACATCGGCGTGCCGTCCCGACCGGCGTCGACCCCGAAGCGCGTCAACTGGCGGGTCAGCAGCGACAGCAGCACCAGGTGCAGCAGGTAGACCGAATAGCTGATCTCGCCCAGCCGCCGCAGCAGCCCCGGCATCGGGCGGTGCCGCAGCAGCAACCCGACGCCGAAGCACGCCGCGGCGGCCAGCACCGCGCCGATCCAGTGGCGCTGTTCCACCAGTCTTCCGTCGGCGTCGGTGTGCAACCGACCGGCGTGGAGCGCGTCGGAGACGGCGACCACCCCCAGGACCACCAGAGCCACCGCGGCGGCGGTCCGGGCGCGCAGTTGACCGGTCTGGGCTCGGTAGATCGTCGTCCCGACGAACATGTACGCCGGGATCAGCAGGCCGTCCCACGGATATCCGCGATTCCCGTAGAGCAGCACGACGGCCAACCCGGCCAGGCTCAGCGCCCCGACCGTGGCGACCGGCCGCACCCCACTGGTCGCGGCCAGCAACCCCGCCCCGAACACCGCCGCCGCGACCCCGGCGACGGGCAGCGTCCCGAGGTGTCGGGACAGCGTCGCGTAGGGCAGCGTCGGCACCAGCACGGCGCCGGCCGCGACGATCAGCAGCGCGATCCGCGGGCTGGCCCGGTGCGTCCGCAGCACGAACAGGCCGCTGATCAGGCAGTAGAAGACCATCTCGTAGGACAGCGACCACATGGCCCCGATCGGGGCGGGCACGTTCAGCAGGTCCTGCAGCATCGTGGCGTGCGACAGCAGGACCGAGCCGGGGTGCTGGTGCAGGTAGGCGTCGTCGGCCGTGACCGCGTAGTGGTCGGTGCGGTCCAGCAGTGCGACGGCGCCGATGGCGACGATCCACAGCGGGTACAGCCGGAACACGCGGCTGATCCAGAACCCGCGCAGGCTGCCCTTGCGCTCCAACGAGGCGGGGATGATGTAGCCGCTGATCAGGAAGAACAAAGTGGTTCCGAACACGCCGGCGGCCAGCCAGCGGTCGCTGTTCCGGTGGGCGCCGGTCAGCACGTAGAAGCCCGCGTGGTGGTAGACCACGGCCAGCGCCGCCAGCCCGCGCAGCACGTCGAGCCAGCCCAGGCGCGAGCCGCCGGCCGGCGCGGGCGCAGCCGCCGCCGTACGGGCGGGCGCGGGGGCGTCCACTGGGGTGGCGAGGGTCGCCGTTTCCACGACCTCCGCCTTAGGTCCGGGTCAGTGCGCGGATCGGGACTACCCGTCCGGCGCCGGCTCAGGCCTGCTTGGCGGCGACCACCGCGTCGAACACGATTCGCTTGGGCACCCCAGCGGCCTCGGCGACCGCGGCGATCGCCGTCTTCCGTGGCTCGCCGGCCGCCTCCCGGGCAGCCACCCGCGCCGCGTACTCCCCCGGCTCGAGCACCTCGACGGTCTCCGGGGCGCCGCCGACCACGACGGTGACCTCGCCGCGCACGCCGTCGGCCGCCCACTCGGCCAGGTCGCGCAGCGCCCCGCGGCGGATCTCCTCGTAGGTCTTGGTCAGCTCGCGGCAGACGGCCGCCGGCCGGTGCGCCCCGAACACCGCGGCCATCGCGGCCAGGCTGGCCGCCAACCGGTGTGGGGCCTCGAAGAACAACAGCGTCCGCGGCTCGGCGGCCAACTCGCTCAGCCGGGCCCGGCGCGGCCCGGCCTGCCGGGGCAGGAAGCCCTCGAAGCAGAACCGGTCGGTCGGCAGCCCGGACACCGCCAGCGCGGCCAGCGCCGCCGACGGCCCCGGCACCACGGTCACCCGGATCCCCGCCGTGACCGCGGCGGCGACCAGCCGGAACCCCGGGTCGGCCACGGCCGGCATCCCGGCGTCGGTGACCAGCAGCACCCGGGCCCCGCCGAGCAGGTGGTCCAACAACGTCGCGGTGCGCCCGACCTCGTTGCCCTCGAAGTACGACACCACCCGCGCGGTCGGCCGCACGTCCAGCGCGGCGCACAGCCGCCGCAGCCGCCGGGTGTCCTCGGCCGCCACGACGTCGGCCTGGGCCAACTCGGCCCGCAGCCGCGGGGTCGCGTCGGCCGGGTCGCCGATCGGGGTGCCCGCGAGCACCAGCACCCCGAGCGCCGCCGAGTCAGTCACGGCCCCCATCCTCGCCCAGCCCCCAAATCCGCACTTCTGCTGCCTGTCCCACGTATCCGGAGCCCCTGATACGTGGGACAGGCAGCAGAAGTCGGGGGAAAGGGTGGGCGACACGGGGCGGGAGGCGGGTCCACCGCCCGGGCGCCGGGGCTCCGTAGAGTGGCGCCCGATGGTCATCCAGCTCACGCGCGAAACCACCGGTGTCCCCACCCGGATCGCGCGCACCCGCCCCTTGGGGCTGAGCCTCCCCCCGATGCCCACCGGGCGGATGACCTGGATCGGTCCGCTGCTGGTCACGCTGGTCGGCGCCATCGTGCGGTTCTACCGACTCGGCCGCCCGCACGCGGTGGTCTTCGACGAGACCTACTACGTCAAGGACTCGTGGTCGCTGCTGCACCACGGCGCCGAGCAGGCCTACGTGGCCGATGCCGACACCAAGATGTTGGCCGGCGACACACACATCATCACCAACGCGCCGACGTTCGTGGTCCACCCGCCGGACGGCAAGTGGCTGATCGCGATCGGGGAGAAGATCGGCGGGCTGAACCCGTTCGGCTGGCGGTTGGCCGTCGCCGTGATCGGCACGCTCACGGTTTTCCTGGTGGCCCGCATCGGCATCCGGTTCACCCGGTCGGTTCTGCTCGGCTGCCTGGCCGGGCTGTTCATGGCACTCGACGGCCTGGCCGTCGCCATGAGCCGCACGGCCCTGCTGGACGGGCTGCTCGCGTTCTGGGTGCTGGCGGCGTTCGGGTGTCTGCTGGTCGACCGGGACCGGGTCCGGGAGAAGCTCGGGTCCGGGCCGGCGCGACCCGGGGCCCGGTTGGGCCTACGGCCGTGGCGGATCGGTGCCGGGGTGTGCTTCGGGATCGCGCTGGGCACCAAGTGGAGCGCGGTGCCGTTCCTGCTCGCGTTCGGGTTGATGGCGCTGCTGTGGGACAAGTCGGCGCGCAGCGCCGTCGGGGAGCGCCGTCCGTTCCGGACCACGCTGCGGGCCGACGTCCCCGGGGCCACGCTGTCCCTGGGGCTACTGCCGCTGGTGATCTACCTGTTCAGTTGGACCGGCTGGATCGTGACCAGCCACGGCTGGTCCCGGCACTGGGCCGACGGCCGGTCCACCGACTACCCGATCATCCCGGCGGTCTTCCGCTCCTTGTGGCACTACCACTGGGAGATCCTGCACTTCCACACCACGTTGCGGGAGCACCACCCGTACCAGTCCAGCCCGTGGGGCTGGAGCATCCTGGCCCGCCCGGTGGCCTACTACTCCTCCGACCTCTCGCAGGGCAACGAGGACTGCCACGCGACGTCCTGCGTCCGCGAGGTCCTCGGGATCGGCACCCCGGTGCTGTGGTGGGCAGCCACGGCCTCGCTCGTTTTCGTGCTCTGGCGCTGGGCCGGGGCCCGCGACTGGCGGGCCGGCGCGGTCCTGGCCGGGGTCGCCGCGGGCTGGTTGCCCTGGTTCCGCTACAGCGACCGGCCGATCTTCTACTTCTACGCGATCGCGTTCGCGCCCTTCCTGTTCCTCGGCCTCACACTCGCGTTGGGCTCGCTGATCGGGCCGGCGCCGGGCGAGGACGCGAGCGCCCGCGTGGTGCGGCGCCGGGCGATCGGGGCGACGGCCGCCGGTGCGCTGGTCGTGCTGGTCGTGGTGAACTTCTTCTACATCTATCCGCTGCTGTCCGCCGGGACGCTGTCGCAGCAGGACTGGTTGTCGCGAATGTGGTTCCGCACCTGGATCTGACGGGAGGGCAGGTTGTCGCTGATGCCCATGCCGTTGACCCCGCGGACCGTGCGCCGCTCCGTCCGGGCGCTGCACCACACGGTGACGAACGCGGTGGAGATCGCCCGGTTCGGCGGACTGGCCACGGGCGAGCAGCCCAGCCCGTTCGCCGTCGTCGCCCGTACCGAGATGTTCCGCCTGCGGCGCTACTTCCCCGGCGAGGTAGCGGGCCCGCCGGTGCTGCTGGTACCGCCGCTGATGATGTCCGCGGAGGTGTATGACGTCTCCCGCGACACCAGCGGGGTGGGAATCCTCGCCGAACTCGGGGTCGACCCGTGGGTGGTCGACTTCGGTGCACCTGAACGTGAGGAGGGCGGGCTCGGGCGCAACGTCGCCGACCACGTGCTGGCCGTCAACGAGGCGGTCGATCTGGTCCGCGAGCGCACCGGGGCCGACGTCTTCCTGGCCGGGTACTCCCAGGGCGGGATGTTCGCCTACCAGGTCGCCGCCTATCGACGCTCGGAAGGCCTGGCCGGCCTGATCACGTTCGGGTCGCCCGTGGATTCCCGTGCCACCCGGGCCTTCGGTCCGTTCTCCGAGGACATGGTCGTCGACGCGATGACCGTGGCGGCCGACAAACTCCTGGTCCACGTGAGCCTGCCGGCCTGGGCGAGCCGGTTGGGCTTCCGGCTGCTCGACCCGGTCAAGGCGGTCCGTACCCGCCTGGACTTCCTGCGGCAACTGCACGACCGCGACGCCCTGCTGCCCCGGGAGCGACAGCGACAGTTCCTCGACAACACCGGCTACGTCGCCTATCCGGGGCCGGCGATCGCGGAACTGGTCAAGCAGTTCGTGGCGCACAACCGGATGTTGTCCGGCGGAATCGCGGTGGGTGACGTCCTGGCCGGCCTGGCCGACATCACCTGCCCGGTGCTCGCGATCGTCGGGACGGTGGACACGATCGCTCCCCCGGCCGCGGTGCGGGCTATCGGCCGGGCCGCGCCGGCCGCGGACATCTACGAGTACGCCGTGCCGACCGGGCACTTCGGGCTGGTGGTCGGCGGCGGGGCCTCGACCCGAACCTGGCCCACCGTGGCAGCCTGGGTGAACCGGACCGGCGACCGACTGCCCGAGGGCGTCGTACCCCTTGAGGACGTCGCGGAAGAACCGGCCCCATTGCCCGGCCCGGTCGGACTCGGTCTGGAGACCGGCGCGGCTGCCGTCTCCGCGGCAAGGTCGGCCGCCGAGGCGGTGCTCGACGGGGTCCGTTCGGCGTCCGGGCTCGGCGTTGACGCGGTGCGTTCGCTGCCGAACCTGGCGCGGCTGGAGTTGCTGCGCTCGCAGACCCGGATCTCGCTGGGCTCGGTCCTCGCGCTGCGGGCCCGGCGCAATCCGGCGGACGTGTTCTTCGTCTTCGACGGTCGCGGCCACACCTACGCCGGCGCCGACGCGCGGGTCGATGCCATGGTCGCGGCACTGCTGTCGAGCGATGTCCGGCAGGGCGAGCACATCGGCGTGCTGATGCGCACCCGGCCGAGCGCGCTGACGGCGGTGACCGCACTGAACCGCATCGGTGCGGTGGTGGCGATGCTGCGCCCCGACGGGCCGACCGCTCGGGAGGCGGCACTGGCCGGGATCACCAAGATCGTCGCCGACGCCGAGCACGCCACGGCCGCGGCCCGACTGCGGTTGCCGGTCCTCGTGGTCGGCAGCGACTCCGGCGACCGGGTGCTGCCGACCGGGGCGGTCGACCTGGAAAGGCTGCCCCCCGATCCGGTGCCGGAGTGGTACCGCCCGGACCCGGGAACCGCGGCCGAGACCGCCTTCCTGTTCTTCGGCGGGCAGGGCCCGACGACCCGGATGACCCGGGTCAGCAACGGCCGCTGGGCGCTGTCGGCGTTCGGCACCGCGTCAGCCGCACGGTTGCGCCCGACCGACACCGTCTACAGCATCACCCCGCTGCACCATGTCTCCGGCCTGTTGACCGGGGTGGGCGGTTCACTGGCCGGCGGCGCCCGGCTGGCGATGGCAACCGGCCGCGACCCGGCCACGTTCTGGACCGAGGTCCGGCGCTACGGCGTCACCGTCGTCTCCTACACCTGGACCCTGCTGGCCGAGTTGATCGAGGCTGAGCCGAGCATCTCCGAACGCCACCATCCGGTACGGCTGTTCATGGGTTCCGGCATGCCCGGTTGGCTGTGGCAACGGGCCCGGGACCGCTTCGGTTCGGTGGCGGTGCTGGAATTCTTCGCCGCCGCCTCGACCGGCGTCGTCCTGGTCAACACCAGCGGGGAGAAGATCGGCGCGAAGGGCCGACCGTTGCCCGGCAGCGCCCCGGTCCGGGTGGTGCGCTACGACCTGACGGGCCGTCAGATCAAAATCGGGCCGGACGGTTTCGCCGTCGAGTGCGCCCCCGGCGAGGTCGGACTGCTGGTCGCCCGGCCCACCGCCGACCAGCCGACCGACTGCCTGCTCCGCGGGTTGTTCACCCCCGGCGACCGGTGGGTCTCCACCGAGCACCTGTTCATCCGAGACGCCGATGGCGACCACTGGCTGATCGACCACGTCGGCGATCTGATCGACACGGTGGACGGGGTAGCGGCGCCCAGTCGATGCGAGGAGGCGCTGGGCACCCTGGCCGCCGTCGAATCGGTCGCGGCGTACCCATCGGGTCCGGACGGCGGCCCGCAGTTGCTGGTCGCGGCGGTCAAGCTGCGTCCCGGACGGCAACTCATGGCCGGCGAGATCGATGCGACCCTGCACGAGATCGAGCTGCGCGACCGACCCGCGGTGATCCGCACGGTCGAGACGATCCCGCTGACCACGTGGTGGCGCCGCGACCGGGAGGCGCTGCGCCGCGACGAGCCCGCGGCCGCGCAGACACCGGGTTGGGTCCGCGGCGAGGGCGGAACCTACCGCGCCACCGCGGAGCCAGTCGGGGCGGCGCCGCGAGGTTGACCGTCTGCGGACGATTTTCTTGCTTTTCCAGACGGTCGAAATCCGGGCAAAACCGGTTATCCTCGTCGGCACTTCCAAGGGGAGGTAGCCGCCTTGGCCGACACCGCGCCTCCGGCCCTGGCTGCCACTCGCTCGTTCCGACTGGGGAGATTCGGCCGCGAGATCCTCGCGATGAGCGCCCTGTTCGCCGTCTACAAGTTCGGCCGCCTGCTGCGGCCGGGCGATGTCACCGTCGCCTACCAGAACGCGACCCGGGTCTGGGACTTCGAACGCTGGGCGCACCTGCCCAACGAGTTGGCCGAGCAACGCGCGCTGCTGTCCGGCCACGGCGTCATCCAGTTGGCGAACACCTATTACGCCGTCGTCCACTTCCCGGCGACGATCGCGTTCCTGGTCTGGATGTACCTGCGCCGCCCCGGGTTCTACCCCGTGGTACGGCGGGCGATGATCCTGACCACCGGCCTGGCGCTGATGATCCACCTGGCGTTCCCGCTGGCCCCGCCCCGGATGCTGTCCGGGCTCGGTTTCGTCGACACCGCCGCTCGGTACGGGCCGAACGTCTACGGCGCCGACCCCGAGCACGGCACGTTGATCAACCAGTACGCGGCGATGCCGAGCCTGCACGTGGGCTGGGCGATGCTCGTCGCGGCCGGGCTGATCGCTGCGACCAGCAGCAAGTGGCGCTGGCTGTGGCTGCTGCACCCGGTGATGACGGCCATCGCGGTGACCGGTACCGCCAACCACTACTGGCTGGACAGCCTCGCGGCGTGCGTGCTGCTGCTGGTCGTGTGCCTGGTGCCGGTCCGGGCGGCCGCGGCGCCTGTCGCCGCCGAACGGGCCTCCGGCGCGGTCGTCGCGGCCTTGCTCAGGACCCGCCGGCGCGGATCCACCGCCGGTTGACCTGCCGCGGCAGCCCGACCAGGCCGTCCTCGGCCGGCGCCCCGTAACGCAGTCCCCCGGTGGCCAGGTCCATCTCGATCAGTTCCGGCTCGCACTCCTCGCCGGCCTGCGCGGCGGCCCAGCAGATCCAGCGGATCCACTCCAGGCTGGTACCCCGGTTGGCTTGGCTGGTGACGCCGGCATCCACCGGGAGCCGTCCCGCGATCCCGGCGTCGAGCATGAGCGGTTGGACGCCCGGTCCCCCCCGCCGGTAGCCGGCGAAGTACAGCAGCTGGGTAGCGGCGTCGGACTCCAGATGCTCCAGTCGGCAGTCGGTGCGCAGCCGCAGGAACGCCGTACGCATGTCGGAGATCGTGGGGTCGGTCGACCGCAACCGGCTCAGCGCAGTGTCCAGGCGATGCCCGGTCGGGTCGTTGGCGAGGATCCGCAGCGCCTGCCGGCGGCCGTGCTTGGCCGAGCCCTGGGACCACATCAGGACCGCGGCGAGCAGTTGCCGAGAAGTAGCCCGGCGCATGCGCCAGCGGGCGGCCACCGCGAACACGTCCCGGCGCCAGACCGCGCCGTCGGTCGGGAAGTCCGCCGGCCAGGCATCCTCCGGGAGCGCGGCCCGCCACCGGCCGGCGTCGAGGCGAGTGGGATCCCCTTCGCCGGGCAGTGCCCGACGCCGGTCCGACTCCGGCGCCCGGCGGGCGGAGTTGCGGTGGAATGGAACGCCGATCATGGTCGAACGGTACGGGAGAGGCAGGGTTTGCACGTGTTGCTGTTGGGCTGAACGGGGTAACGCCCAATGACCGGTGTCATTCAAGCGGGCGAACCGAAGATTTCGCGGCCTCGCAACGATGGTAGCGAGGCCGTGACCTGTGCTAACGTCCCGCGCAGGTCGCAGCAGCAGTTCCCCGATCGTTCTCGAACGTCCGCGGATAACTCACTCCGTGGACGTTTTTTTACACCCGGACGGGGTCCGACTCCCGGCCTGGGCCGCTGGACCGCGGTCCGACCACAGTGCAGCGAGAAGGAGCACAAACAGCATGACCCAGGGCACCGTTAAGTGGTTCAACGCCGAAAAGGGCTTCGGTTTCATCGCCCAGGACGACGGCGGCGCCGACGTCTTTGTTCACTACTCGGCGATCCAGGCGACCGGCTACCGCTCGCTCGAGGACAACCAGCGCGTCGAGTTCGAGATCACCCAGGGTGCCAAGGGCCCGCAGGCCGAGAACGTCCGCCTCGTCTGATCTTCAACACTCCAACGGTTGGTCCCGTTCACGCGGCGGCCGGCCGTTCCTTTTAACCCGGACGCCCTGTCGCCGCCCGAACCGTGGCCGGCAGCATTTCTCCCTATGGCACATACAGCGGAGACCGAGCACCCCGTGGTGGAGAGGGCTCGCAAAATGACATCGTTCGATGGGTTCAAGAAGTTCCTGCTTCGCGGCAACCTTGTCGATCTGGCCGTTGCGGTCGTCGTCGGCGGCGCATTCGGCCTGCTGGTGAAAGCGCTCACGACCGACCTGATCAACCCACTGATCGCGGCGATCGCAGGTAAGCGCGACTTCAGCCAGCTCTACTTCACGATCCACAACTCCCGGTTCATGTACGGCGACTTCATCAACAACCTCGAGTCGTTCGCGATCATCGCCGGCGTCGTCTACTACTTCGTGGTGCTTCCGGTCGGCAGGATGCTGGAGCACTTCGAGCCGACCCCGGACGCACCCGCCCCGACCAGGGACTGCCCGCACTGCATCTCGAAGATCCCCGAGATGGCGACCGTGTGCGCGTTCTGCACCCGCGACGTAGAAGCTCCTCAGGAGGAGGAACCCATACCCGTCAGGTGAGCCTCAGGGGTGTCGTCGGCGTGGACGACCAGCGGCGTGGTGATCAGGACCTCCGAGAGCACCTGACCGGGCAGCCCCGTCGGTCAGCGATCGCCGGGTCACGACGGCGCAGAGCCCGCCGCCGGCATCCAGCACCGGGAACAGGCGTTGCAGCGGCGCAGGCCGCGTGGGACGCGACGGCGTCGGCTCGGGCATCGTTCTCCAGACAGTCAGGCACAAACCAGCGCCGCGGACGCCGTCGGACGCTGCGCAATCGGGCTTCGTATCGTAATCCGATCTGAATGCGGGGCTGACCTGCGGGCGCCGCGAGTGAAACGAGCCCGACGGACTGGCCTGTGGGGGCGAGATCGTGGCGCGCTATGGACAGACCCGGGCTTGGCCGGTCCTGTGGACGATCTCTCCCGCGTGACCTCGACCGGCTTCAGGTGGTCCAGGGGTCGATGAGTTCGATGCCGGTGTCCGTGAAGTCGTTGATGTTGCGAGTGGCCAGGACGCTTTGGTGGGCGCGGCAGATGGCGGCGATCTGCGCGTCGGGCAGGTTGATCGGCCGCCCCGAGCGTTCCCGGTGGGTGACCAGTTCGGCGTAGTGGACCGCCGCTTGGGCGTCGAAGGGATGGACCCGGCCGGCGAGGTCCTCGCCCAGGATCGCCTGCACTGCGGCGGCCAGGGCACTCTTGCGAGCCCCCTCGGAGAGGCGAGCTACCCCGTACCTCAGTTCCGCGGCCGTGATCGCGGTGGTGGCCACCTCGGAAGCGGGCAGCGCGTCCAGCCACGCCAGCACCGTAGCGGCGGGTTGGGCCCGGGTCAGCTCGGACAGGACGTTGGTGTCGAGGATGATCACGCGTCGAACACGGCCGCGCGGGGATCCATCTGAGGCCTCGCCGGCGCCGGTGCTTCGGCTCCGATGGCGGCGAAGCGGGCGTGGATTCGACTGCCCAGGCCCGAGTCCGGTACCGGGGGCTCGCCCAGGTGCTCGGCCAGGATCGCGCGGACCTCGGCCTCCATCGAGCGTCCGTGCTGGGCGGCACGTACCCGTAGCCGCGCGTGCAAGTTTTCAGCCAGCCCGCGAATCGTGAGCGTCGCCACTCGACCCCCTGAACACACCATCGATGACAGCAATGCTAGCGGATCGCTTGGTGGTCGGGGAGTCGTTCCACCCCCGCTCCGACGGGCGAGATCCTCTCGCCACGTGATCTGACTCTCAGTCAGAAACAGATATTCAGCCGGCCTCGGCTGCGGTCAGCGGGGTACGCCCGAGCGGGGTACGCCGGGGTACGCCGGATCCGCCGGATCCGCTGCCAAAATGCTGCCAAATGATCTTGAGGCCTGATCCGGTTTCCCGAATCAGGCCTCTGACCTGCTGCGTTGGGTGGAGCTGAGGGGATTTGAACCCCTGGCCCCCTCGTTGCGAAGGCCGCTCTGGCATTCAAGAACAGGCTGGAGCGTTGCCGCCTAATCACATATAATCGCAGGTCAGGGGCAATTTCCGTCCGGCGGCGTCCATCGGCGTTCGTGGTCGTTCACGCAGCTCTTGCGGACAATTTGCGGACAAACGATCTTGGGGGGCGACAGTCCGTTGGGGTGGGTGAAGACGCGCGCGAGGCGCGACGGCAAGCCCCAGTACATGGCTGTCTATCGGGACCTGCGAGGCGCCGAGCGGTCGGCTGGCACCTACCGGACCGAGCGGGAAGCGATCAAGGCATGGCACAGGGCCGAGGGGGACCTCTCGTCGGGGCGGGCCAGCGACCCTAAACGAAGCCGGCTGACGCTGCGCCAGTACGCCGAGACGGAGTGGCTCCCGAACCATATGGTCGAGGCCACCACCAGGGAGAACTACCGCTACCTGCTCAACCGGTACGTCATCCCCGGGCTGGGTCACCTGCGGATGGTCGAATTGCTGCCGTTCCACGTGCGGGAGTGGGTCGGTGAACTGCAGCGCGACTACGCGGCGCGTCCACCGACGGTTCGCGAAGCCAAGGTCGTGCTCGACGCCATCCTGACCACAGCGCTCACCGACCAGGTGGTGTGGCTGCATGCCGGACGCGGCGTGAAGACCCCGCCGGTCGCGCGCAAACCGAAGCGCATCATCACCGTCGAGCAGTACAACCTGGTCTACGCGGCGCTGGACGACGAGACGATGCAACTCATGGTGGAGACGGCGATCGAGTCCGGCCTGCGTTGGGGCGAACTGACCGAGCTGCGGCCGAAGGACCTCGACCCGGCCACCGGCGTTCTGACCATCTCGCGCGCGGTGGTGGAGCTGAAGTCCAAGGACCGGCCCGAAGGCACTCGGTTCGCCGTCAAGGACTACCCGAAGGATAAGGAGTGGCGACAACTCGGCCTGACCAAACGCCTCGTTGGACGGATCCAGCAACACATCCGCAGCCGTGGACTCGGCCGTGACGACCTGCTGTTCCCCCACCCTGCTCCAGAAGCCAACCGGCACCGGCGACCCGAGCTCCTTCCCGATCCGCAGACGTTGGGGCTGACCGAGCCCAACGAGAAGGGAAAGCGGTACCTGCACGGCACCCTGACGGCGTACCAGGCCGCGCCCTGTCGCTGTCGCCCTTGCAAGGACGCAGTGGCCGTCTATCGTGCCGAGCGGCGAGCCGGCGGAAAGGACAGCCCGCGGCGGCCGCGAGCTGTTCTAACGGATGGTCACATTCCCAACAACTGGTTCCGCGCCCACGTGTGGAACCCCGCCCTCGCGGCCGCCGATCTCGGGTTCCGGGTCACGCCCCACGGACTGCGCCATGCGCACGCCTCGTGGCTGCTGGCCGGCGGAGCCAACCTCCAGGTCGTGAAAGAGCGGCTCGGACACGGCAGCATCGTGACCACTGGAAAGTACCTCCACGCGCTGCCCGGCGCTGACCAAGCCGCGCTGGAAGCCTTGGATGCGTTCCGGTCGCGCCAGCCCGCCACATCAGCTGCGTCGCCAGAGCCGCGGGACGTCGAACTCGCTGAGATGCGTGAACTGGCCGCCAAGCTCCACCACTTGCTGGGCGGATTGGATCATTCGGCGCAGAACCCCGATGGGATCGAGCTATCCGCCCCGCGAGCGTGATCGGAACGCCCGCCATTGGGTAATCAGCCCGTTGAGCATTTCGTGTCACGAACGACGGCACGAACGGTCACGGCGGGCCGCGGGTCGTCGGTGAACACCGCGGCATTGAGGCCGGAAATCGAATCATTCGCGATCTCGACGTCGTGCCGTTCGTCGTCGGCGGCGATCACAGTGAGGAGCGGCCCGAAGATCTCCTCCCGGGCAATCGTCGCTGTGTCGGCGAGCTTGGTTGCATCGCCCATCGCTAGATCCGGATCCCGCCACCGCAGGTCAGCGTCTCGCCAGTGACGTAGTCCGACTCGGGGATGCAGAACAGGTACACCGCACTGGGAGCTTCCTCCGGCGTGCCTGGGCGCGCCAGCGGAATCATCATTTCCATCGTGGACATCAGTTGCGGGTTCAACCCGACGGCGATTTGCTTGCCCTCGACCTCGATGGTCTTGAGCTAGGTCGTCACCTCGGTTAGCCGGGTCTTGATGAACCCGAAGGCCACCGTGTTCATGGCGACGTTGTAACGGCCCCACTCCCTGGACATCGTCCGGGTCAGACCCGTGACGCCAGCCTTTGCATTGGCGTAGTTGGCCTGTCCCGGGTTCCACCGAGCCCGGCGAGCGAGGAGATGTTCACCACCTTGCGACCGCGGGCACCACCCGCGGCGATTTCGGCTTTTGCGGCCGCAGCGATCACCGGCTGGGCGGCACGCAGGAACTTGAACGGGCCCTTGAGGTGCGCGTCGAGGATCGCGTCCCACTGCTCGTCGGTCATCTTCTGCACGACCGAGTCCTGTAGCCAGCGTTGTTGACGATTATGTCGATCCCGCCGAGCTCGTCCACCGCGGTCTGCACGAACCGCTCGGCCAACCCGTCCGCGGTGACCGACCCGCCGCAGGCCACCGCCCGCCCGCCGGCCGCCTCGATCGCGGCCACGGTCTCCTTGGCCGGTGCGTCGTCGAGGTCGTTCACTACGATTGACGCCCCATCAGAAGCCAGCTTAAGCGCGATTTCCCGGCCGATGCCGCGGCCGGAGCCGGTGATCAGGGCGACGCGCCGGTGCAACTTACCCATCAGTGAACTCCGCAACGTCTACAGGGCGACGAGAGCGTCGCCGGTCAGGGTGGTGGTGCCGTCGGCGAGAGAGGCCACGAGCGCCAGAGAGGCCCGGCGTTCGCCGCCGACCTCCTCGATCGCGATGACCGTCGCCGTGCAGATCGGCTCGGTGTGCACCGGGGTCATCGCGGCGAACCTCACGCCGTAGGAGCGGATCCGATTCTGCGGCACCAGATCGGTGAGCAGTCGTGCCAGGTACCCGGCGACTCGGCTTTGCTCATCTCGCGTCTCTTCTCGACTCTCGGCTAACGATCGTTTACTTAACGTGCCCACTAAGTGGCTCGGGACTAGTCCTCCGGTGTGCTGTCCGACCGCCTGACGAGGCGTACGAATCTGATTGCCTGTCACTCCATATCGACAAAAGCGACGGTCCCCGCGTCGCCGTCGACGACGATCGTCGCGCCGTCCGGAATCTTGGTCATCGCTCCAGTGAGCTGGACTGCTGGAAAGCCGTACTCGCGGGCCAGGCACGCGGCGTGCGAGAGCATGCCACCGGTCTGCACCACGACCGAGCTGATGACCAGGAACACCGGGGTCCAGCCGGGGTCGGTCGCGTGGCAGACCAGGATCTCGCCCTGCTGCACCTGGCCGATGTCCTTGAGCTGCTTGACGACCCGGGCACGCCCGGTCACCTGACCGCCGCTCATACCCACGCCACGGAAAACGCCGGAACCGTCATCGGTCTCGGCCTCGGTGAAACTGATCGGCTGGTTGTTCTGCATGAAGGTCGGCGGCGTGACGGCATGGGAGGCGATCGCATCGAAATCCTTCATCCGGGCCGTGATCTTGGCCTTGGTCAGCGGCAGGTTGGCGCGGCCCAGGAAGAGGTCGTAGAGCTCCTCGATGCCGAGGAAGTAGAAGTCCCGATCGGTCTCGACCAGACCCCGCTCGGTCAGCCGGCGGTTCATCTCGAGATACGCCCGCTTGATCGACATCGTGTTGCGGTCGATGAAGTGGCGCTCGTCGTCACGGTAGATCAGCAACTTGAGGACCCAGTCGTGCAGGACCTTGAAGGCTTCGACCTTCAGCGCTCCGAGCGGCCCGTTGCGCAAGCTGTTCAGGGCGTCCTCGGTAGCGGCCTCGCGCCGCCGGTTGGTCTGCTCCTCGACGACTCGAGGGTCGTGGGTCTCGTCTGCCGACAGGCAGGCCTTGAGCGCGTTGTAGTCGATGCTGGGGTCCTCGATCCGACGCGCATAGATGATGTCGCGGTCGGCGTGGCCGCGGTGCGCGTTGGCCGTCAGGAACTTCCGGTACTCGCTCAGCCAGGACCGCCCCTCCTCAGTCTCCTCGAGTACCTCGAAGAAGGCTTCGTTCTCGTGCGCACGGAACTGTTCGACGAGGGCCGGCGACTTGCGGAGCTGCGTGGCCAGGTCCCAGAGCCACAGGTTCTCCACCGTCGTCGCGGTCTGCTTCGGAGTCCCGGCCATGAGGTCGGCGAAGATCTGCGGGTTTTTCCCGCGGTAGTACTTCTCGAGCAGAGAACCCAGCAGTCCGAAGACCAGAGCAGCGTGCTGAAGGAGCTGCATCGCGCCGACGCAGTAGTCGTGCTCGAACTTGACCTGCTGGTCGGTGTGCCGGATCAGTGCGCTGTCCGAGTGCGTCCGCAGGGCGTCCGCCGACAGACCGTCCACGAAGTCGGAACCACCGTAGATGAGCTTGCTCTGCACATCGAGGAACTGGAACACGTTGTAGTGCGGGTCCTGGAATCCGCGCGCCTGCAACGTGGCGAGGGCACTGAAGCTGAAGGGCGCGGCGGCCGTCGCCTCCTGGGTGGCGGGCGTGGCGAACGGCACCACGAAAGCCCGGCACGCCGGCGGCAGTACCTTGGCGATGACGCTGTCGAGGTCGGCCTGGTAGTAGGAGGTCCCCTTGTGGTACTTGAACCACTGGGCCTGCTCGGCGCCCTTGAGCCCATAGATCCGGTGGGCCTCCTGCAGGCCGCCCTGGTACGACTTCCCCCGGAAGGCGTAGAACAACGGGGTGACACCGCCGGTCCAGTAGGCGTCCGTCCAGCCGTAGGACCAGATCACGTCGTCCTGCGGGTACTGCTGCCAGGGCTCGACATCCTCGTCCCAGCTGAAGGCGACGCCGGTGATCGGGCGGGACTGCAGCAGATAGAACTTGCCGTCGACCAGCGCCCACTCGATGTCCTGCGGAATCCGCTCGTAGTACTCGGTGACACTGCGCCCGAGCGCGGCCAACTCGGCCAACTGCGTGTCGGAGAGGCAGAACCGCGCGCGGTCCGCGTTCGGGACCTCCGCCTCGACAGTGCCTTGACCCGAGGGATGGCGCACGACCTGGACCTCTTTCGCGCCCAGGATGCGAGTCCGCACGGCAAGGGCGTGGTGCTTGATGACGAACTCATCGGGTTGAGTGATACCGGAGACCACGGCCTCGCCCAGGCCCCAGGAAGCGTTGACCACGATCTCATCGGTGGCCGTGGTGAGCGGGTTGCCGGTGAACATCACACCGGAGACCTGGGAGGGGACCATGTTCTGGACGACGACAGCGAGGGCGACCCGGGTCTCGTCGATCTTGTTCTTGCTCCGGTAGGCGATCGCGCGCGCGGTCCAGAGCGAGGACCAGCACCGGCGCACCGCGTCGAGGACCTGCTCGGTACCGTGGACATCCAGGTAGGTGTCGTGCTGGCCGGCGAAGGAGGCCTCCGCCAGATCCTCCGCGGTCCCCGAGGAGCGTACGGCCACATACGTGTCAGTCCCGAGGTCGGCCAGGGCCTTGGCGATTGCCTCCACGAGCGCAGGCGGGACCGCCGCCTCCAGGAAGCGGGCCCGGACGTCCGCAGCCGCCTGCTCGAGCTTGGCCATGTCAGTGAGGTCCACCGCAGCCAGGTGTTCCGCCACCACGTCGCCGAGGCCCGACACGTGGACGAAGTCCCGATAGGCGGCGGTGGTCACCGTGAAGCCGCCCGGCACATTGAACCCTGCCTGAGTCAGCCGACCCAGGTTGGCGGCCTTGCCTCCCACGACATCGTGCTGGCAGGCGACATCGTCCTGAAAACGCTGTGTGTACGGTGCGTGGCCCACTAGAACCGTCCCTCGTAACCCTCGATGTAGGCGAAGGCACGACGGACGACGCGCTGCTCGCCCTCACGCCGAACGGAGCCCTGGATCAGCCGATAGTCCTCGGCGACGTCGGGTCGCAGCGGCCACCGGCCGCCCTTCTCCTGCGCCTCCCAGACGAAGGCCTCACCGGCCGCTGAGAAGGTGACCACCGCAGGGAACGCCGGAGCGCCCTGGTCGAACTCGGCCTTCGCTGTCACCTCGGCCGTCGCCAGAACTGACCCGTCGCTGTGCTGAACGCACGCGGCGGCGAACCCGTTGTTCCCCCACAGCAGCAATCCGGTCTCGGCTGTTCCGTCCTCGAACTCGGTGCAGAAATCGCACCAGGCGATCTGGTACTCCGAGGTGTAAGGGCTGGGGACAAGCGGCTGCCCGGTGGGCAGGTTCACGCTCGCGAAGATCGCTGAGCCGGCCACCGCCTCTCCGTCGATGGTGCCGGTGACCGCGAACCAGCGAGTGGTCCAGGCAAACGGGACCTCGGGGTTGGGCACATAGAGGCGGGGCGGTGTCCCGACGAGCGTGCCGCTCACCTCGAGGATTCCCTCCTCGGACCAGCCGAAGCTCGACTCCGTGCAATGCAGCAGGGCCGACCCGTCCGGTAGCCAGTCACCCCACACACCCTCTCGGCGCTCCAGCGTCAACGGTCCGTCGTACGCCTCACAGTCCACCTTCTGGTCGAAATCGCCGTCGGACCCGGCCTCGAGCACCGTCAGCTTCCGCGCCCTGTCAGCCGTGGTGCTGCGCATGGCGACCCACTGCCGACCACTCACCTGCGAGGTGAGGTTGGCGACGACGTAGTGCATCGAAAGGGGTACCCCGTACGCGTCCTCCCATTGCCACTGCGCGCCGACATCGTTGACCAGTGCCCGGGCTTGGTGCTCCATCGACGACACTCCTGGACTCGGCACGGGCGTCCGTGCGTATCACAGCAGTTCAGCGCTTGCCCACCGGCGGAGCAGCCGTACGCACTACTGAAACTGCGTGCGTAGTGGCTTACGTGGCCACTGGTAGGGGCTACCGATGCCACCAACCAGCAGGACGCCGTTTGCTTGATCAAACGCGAGAAGGGGCCATCGGATGAGCCAGCAGACTCACGGAGCGGGAACCAGCTTCGACGCAATCGTCGTGGGGGGCGGCGCCGCCGGCGTGTGCTGTGCGGCCGAGCTTGTCCGGCTGGGCGCCAAGCCGCTGCTGGTGAGCGAGTCGAAGGAAGTCGGCTATCTGTTCCGGTCCCTGATGATCGGGGAGGACACGCGTGCGGTGGTCCATCACCCGACGCGGAATCTGCACGGCTCCGGGGGCTACTGGTACACGCTGTGCCGGCAGCTCGATGTGCCGGTGAAGGCGCACTCCAACTTCACCGGTCTGGCGTTCACGGTCGAGGGTTCCGGCCTGGTGAAGGACCTGTCCATGTGCCCGTCGGCCGCCGCACTCACCGACGTGATCGCCACGCTCTCCCCGGTACCGCTGGGCGATTCGCGGGGCAACCTGCAGAAGGCGCTGCATGCGGGCCTGGCCATGTCGCCACAGGAGTTGGCGGGACTTCACCACGTCGGACTCGTGGAATGGCTCCACGGCATCGGCACCGACGAACTCACCACCGGGGTCCTGCTGTCCCTGGGTGCCGCGCTGACGTATCTGGAGATCGCGCAGGCAGTGGAGCACCTGTCCGTGTTCGGATTGTTCGGTCCGCTGCGCGGTTACCTGTGTGGCGAGGCCCATCTCTGCACGATTGAACCGGATGCCCGCGAAGGATTGCTCATCCCGTTGGCCAGGGAGATCGAGAACCGCGGTGGGACAGTCTGGCGCGGTGGCCGCGTCGCGGAGGTCATCGTGCAGGGCGGTTCCGCCGTGGGCGTCGTCATGCAGGACGGTACTGAGGCGCGCGCGCCGATGGTCGCCCTCGCGACGGGAACCCGCCGCATCGGTTCCCTTCTCAATCCGGTGCCACCCGAGGTGGAACGCGTGTCCGTCTTCGAGGGAAAGCTCGGGGACCTCGGCGAGTACACCACCTATGCGGTGACCGAAGGCCTCAGCGACGCCCACCCGGGACGGGTCATCGTCACGGTGCGCGCCGATGGCTCCCAGGCCCAGGTCGACTGGAACCTCAGCTCGGTCGCGCCCTGGTGCAGCGGACCCGGTCAGCAAGTGATCGGGTCAGAAGTCATCCGGTCGCGATCGCAAGTGGAGGCGCTCGGTGGTGAACCGGTCCTGCACGCCGAGATGCAGGCCGTGACGGAGAACATCTATCCCGGTTTCCGCGACTCGATCGTCGACTTCGGCTCGATGCAGCACCCGCTGCTGGTCACCACGTTCCTCACCGGCCCGAAGCTGCCCCGCCGCAGCGACTCGATCGAAGGCCTGTGGTTCGTCGGCGAGGAGTCCACTCCCGTCGACGGGATCTACACCGAAGGCGCAGCGAGTGCGGGCGTTCTGGGCGCCCGGGCGATGAGGGACACGGTCCAGTAGGGCCTCACCCGCCACTGCCGGGGCGAGCGGACTGCTTGCCCCGGGTCGCGAACGCGACGACTCCGGACAGGCCCTCGGACGAATCTCCGCTCACGCGCAGCGAATCCGCCTCAAGACCCAGATGGGTGCTCAGGTCGTGGTGTTCGGCCTCGCGCAGCAAGCGCTTGGACCGGCCCAGGGCGCCGGTAGCGCCCTCGGCCAGGGCGACCGCGATCCGGGTGGCTGTCGGACGTGCCTCGTCGTCAGGCACGACGGAGCTGACCAAGCCCCACTCGAGCGCCTCCTCGGCCGACAGCGTCCGGTTGGTCAGGGTCAGTTCCAGGGCTCGGCGCAAGCCGATCATCCGGGGCAGGAAGTAACTCGACCCACCGTCGGGGCTGAGGCCGATCTTTGTGTACGCGAGGACGAAGCGGGCCGAGGTGGATGCCACCACCAGGTCGGCGCAGCACATCAGGCCGATGCCCGCACCGGCGACGGGGCCCTGCACGCACGCGACAACGGGAACGTCCAGGTCCCAGAGCGCAAGCTCCGCTACATGCAGCGCCGAGGCGACCCGATGCAGTTCGGTACCCAGGCCGTCGCCGGCGACCGCGTAGGGCCCGAAATGCTTCATGTCCCCGCCGCCGCAGAAGATGGCGCCCTCGGCGTCCAGCAACACGGCCCGGGCCCCGCCCGCGGCGGATGCCTCCACGGCCGCGGCCAACTCCGGCCCGAACCGGAGGTCGATGGTGTTGGCCGACGCACCGCGGGTGAGCCGGATCCGGGCCAGCGGGCCCTCGAACCACTGTTGGACGAGTTTGCCGCTAACCGGCACCGCTACGCCGTCCCAGACTCGCCATTCATGCGGGTGACGTAGCCCTCCATGAACGAGAAGGACCGGCGTACTGGCACCGCGCAGCTCGCCCGCGAGACCGTGCCCTGACGCAACCGATGGCCCTCCGAGAGATGGGGCAGCACCGGCCACCGCCCGTTCGGGTCCGCCGTCCAGGTGAACGTCTCGCCACCGGCGCGCAGCTCCGCGCGGGCCGGGAACGCCAGCTCGCGGTCCTCGATCTCGACGGAGAACTCGACGTCTCCGGTGGACACGAGGGGACGACCGTCGTGCTGGGCGGCGAGGGCCTCGAACCCGCCGTAACCGACGATCGCCGTACCGGACTCCCAGGTACCGTCGGCGAGCTCGTTGATGTAGCCGAACCAAGCGATCTGCAGCTTCTTCAGGTAGGCGCTGGCGTGCAGCGACACGCCCGGCGCCATGTGCATGGTGTCCAACATGACGACACCCTCGACCCGCTTGCCCCTCATGACTCCCTCGACCCGGCACGGCCACGAGGTAAAGATCAGTGGAGTCTCCGGGTGACGCGCGTCCCACCGGCAGCCTGGACCGACCAGTTCACCCTCCAGATCGATCAAGGACCCCTCCTGCAGACGGAGCGAGGAGCCGGCAATCGTCAGCATCGGCGACCCGTCGGGACGGCGGTAACCCCAGCCGCCGACCGAACTGTCGAGCAGAACCGGTCCTGAGTAACCCTCCGCTGCCTCCGCGGCCAGCGTGAAGTCCTCCCCCTTCGGGCCCCCCATGGGCCGGAAACTCCACGTCTTGTCCGTGCCGAAGGCCCGCAGCCCGAACCATCGCTCGTCGCCGTCGACCTCCTCCAGGAAGTACTCCGCATAGGTCATGGAGAGC
>DATASX010000021.1 GCA_036269075.1 Sporichthyaceae bacterium | reverse complement strand
TTGTCCTTCTCCGCGGTCGTAATTACCACAGATGAGCTCTGGCCCAATTTCTCCTCGGCGGCGTTGCCGGCGAGGTCGATCTTGACGTTGTACTCCACGACGTTGTTGATGACGGTTTCCTGCAGGTCCTGCTGCCCGACGATGCCGGTGACGACCGCGCCGGTGGCGGGGAAGGTGACGGTGGCCTTCTGGCCGGGTTTGATCTTGCCGATGTCGGCCTCATCGACCTGGGCGGTGACCTCGCGGTGGGTCATGTCGGCCATGATCACGAACCCGGACTGGGTGGCCGCGTCGCGGTCCTCCACCGATCCCGGGCCGTTGGGGGTCGCGGAGACCGCGGTGGTGCCACGTGGTGCCGAGGCCGGGGTTTCCCCGACGTTACCGGCCACATACACGATGGACCCGGCGAAGGGTGCCTTCAGCACGGTGTCGTCCAGGGCGACCTTGGCGATGGCGACCTGGACCTTGGCCGAGGCGATGGCGGCCTTGGCCGAGGCGATCAGGGCCGGGGTGCCGTAGCGGTGGTCGATGCCGTTGGTGGCCGAGGCGACCCCGACGTTACGCAACGCCAACTGGGCCTGCCCGATCGCGGTGAGCACGCTCTGATGATCGGAGAGCAGTGTGGAGGAGCGGTTGACCTGCTGGGTGACCACACCACTTTCGGCACCGGCGACCGAACTGCGCGAGGACGAGGCCGTCACGCTGGCCTGGGACTGCCCGTTGTGATCGGTGGAGGTCGCGCTCGTCGTAGTGGTGACCGGCGGAGAGCCGGCGGTGGTGGCGGTGGTCGTCGCGTCGTGGCTGTTGGTCGCGGTGCGGGAGCGGGAGAAGGCCAGGTCGTGGCGGGCGGCGAACAGCTCCCGCTCCGAGGCCCCGACCAGCCCGTCGGTGTTGCCCGAGTCCAGACCGAAGCGCTGCTTGGCCTCGAAGACCGACAGGCGGGCGTTCTTGAACGTCTGGGCCGCGGCGGCGAGTTGGTTGCGGTTGACGTGCAACTCCTCCTTCGCCGACTTCAGCTGGGCCTTGGCAGTGCCCAACGCGGCGGTGGCCTGGTCCAGGTCGTTGACCGCGGTGCGGTTGTCGACCTTGGCCAGCACCGCCCCGGTCTGGACCTGATCACCGATCTTGACCGGCACATCGGTCACCAGCCCCGGCTGGGTCCCGGCGAAGACCAGACCCACCGTCTTGGGCGCATCCAGGTTGCCGGTGGCCGAGACCGTCGTGGCAACCGTGCCCTGGTTGGCCTCCGCGGTCTGCTCGACCGGCTTGGGCTGACTGGGATTGCCGACGGTCTTGATGCCCTCAATGGCAGTGGCCACCAGAATCACCGACAACCCGGTGTTGATGGCAATCTTCTTCCGGTTCATGGCTCCCCGCCCCGTACTGATCTTGTTCGGACACCGTGCGGCCGACTTCCCCAACCAGCCCCACTTACGTTCTGCTGCATCTTGAGTCCCACAACGCAACATCAGTCACGCTAGAAGTGATCAAGTAGACGTGGTGTACGGAGACGTACCGGATTGGGTCAAATCGACTTGGCAGACGTTTCCTCCCCGCGAGCCGACGCAAAGTCGCTGGTCACGGCGGGGGAGCAGGTGGGTCGGTTCGCGCCGGGGCAAGTGCGCGCAGGCAGACCGGTTCGGGTGATAGCCGGGTCAATTCTTCCTCGGACGGCCTTGCGCGGGTCGCCGTGATGCAATCGTTCGTCCGAGCGAGTATGAAATGAGCCGTCGGCGTTAGCCTTGGCACGCCGCGGTGCGGCACACTCCAAGATCGTTGTGCTCGGATCGGGCACCTGGACAGGAAAGGGCCGCTGTGTCGCAGCACGGTCGCCACACGGGCGGCGCAGACGCGCCGCGTCGGCCCGCCAAGCCCGCTGCCGGCGCGCGGCGCGAGCGCAAGCTCGGCCCGGTCTCCTTGGAGACACTGATGGTGCTGGCGCTGGTCTGTGTGATCGCCGGCGCGTCGGTGATCGTGAACCGCATCGACCCGGGCAGGCAGCGCACCCAGACGATCACCGGCCAGACGACCACCAAGACCCAGACCCTGGGTCAGGGTGGAATCCAGCCCGGCGACATCCAGCCTCGGACCATCGTCCCGGTGCACAGCGCTGCCTCCGACGAGCTCTCCGGCGTGACCCCGGCCCCGACTCCGAAGGCGCCCAAGCCGGTCAAGGCCACCCCGGCGCCCACCACGGGTACCGCCGGCGGGACGGGCACATCGACCGGTGGCGGTTCGACCGGGACTGCGGGCGGCTCCGGCAATGCCGGTGGCGCTACGCCGGCCCCGGGCGGTTGCCAGAAGCTGCTCGGCCTCGGCTGCTAGGCAAGCCTGCTTTCCAGAGCTCAGTGATGCGGGGGCGCCGGGTCGGCGTGTCCGCCATGCATGTGTGAGTGATCGGCAGCGCCCTCCGGTGGCGTCCCGCCCATCATCTTCAGCATCTGCGGCCCGCCGGTGGTCAGGAAGCGCACCACCAGTGCCGCGGCGATGACCAGCAGTGCGATGTTCAGCACCGTGGTGTAGTTCCACCGGATCGCGTCGTCGCCCATCGACGCGTGCCGCGGCCCGTCCGGCACGCCGCCGGCGACCCCGAACAGGGCCTCGACCACAAACCCGGCCGCGACCATCACCGCGTAGAACGTGGCGAACAGGAACAGCGCCATGCGCCGTCCGTAGTACTTCGCGTAGATGACCAGCAGGGGCGGGATGATCAGGTCGGCGTAGATGAATGCGGTCACCCCGCCGAAGCTGATCCCGCCGTTCCACAGCACGGCCGCCAGCGGCACATTGCCGATCGAGCAGACCGACGTCGCGACCGCGACCAGCGGCCCGATCAGTGGCCCCCACAGCTTCGCCGCGGTCGGGTGACGAGCCAGGAACAGGTGCTGCCAGAACGAGTCGGGGATCCACGCCGCGGCCGCGCCGGCGATGAGCAGGCCGATGACCAGGTCCCGCAGGATCGCGGCCCACTCCATCACGAAGTTGTGGCTGACCGACGTGAAGCCGGCCGGGCTCAGCAACCGCCGCGCGAAGCTTCCGGAGCCCCCGACGCTCATGTCCATCGCGGCGTGGCCCTCCATCGAGCCGGCCACGCCGCGTTCGGCCTGCTCGGCAGCCGCGGCGCGCATCCCGGGCCGGAGGAACTGCCGGAACAGCAGTGCCAACGCCACGATCATCACCGGCCCCCCGACGAACTCGGCCGCGGTGAACTGCCAGCCCATCAGCAGCGCCAGGATGATCCCGAGTTCGACGACCAGGTTGGTCGAGGCGAACAGGAACGCGGTCGCCGCCGTGAAGTCGGCGCCCTTGCGGAACAAGGACCGGGAGAGCGCGGCCGCGGCGTAGGAGCAGGAACTGGACGCGGCTCCCAGCGCCGTCGCCTTCGTCAGGCTGCGTGGCGAGTCGTCCGGCAACAGCCGCGCGATCGTCGACTTGTGTACCAGCGACTGCACGACAGCCGAGAGCGTGAACCCGAGCACCAGCGACCAGACGATCTGCCAGGTCATCCGACCGCTGGTGGCCAAGGCGTGGCCGATGTCGTCGATCACGCCCACCACCATGCCCTGTTCGCCGCGCTGGGTAACTTCCTGGTGTGCCAGACACGCCCGCCGCCGACGCAGACCTGCCCGAGTTCTGGGCTTCGCTCCGCCTGCCCGGGGTCATCGACGTCCACGTCCACGCCATGCCGGACCGGTTGCAGGAAGCCGTCTGGGCCTACTTCGACGCCGCCGGCCCGCTCCTCGGTCGGCCGTGGCCGGTCCGCTATCGCATGGACCTGGCAGAACGCACGCGGCGCCTGCACGGCTTCGGTGCCATCGGGTTCACCTCGCTGCTGTACCCGCACAAGCCGGGGATGGCGGCGACGCTGAACGAGTGGGCAGCACAGTTCGCCGCCGCGACACCGGGCTGCATCCGGACCGCCACGTTCTTCGCCGAGCCCAGCGCCGGTCAGGACGTCGCCCGGGCAATCGAGGCCGGGGCGCGGGTGTTCAAGGCCCACGTCCAGGTCGGTGGCTACGACCCGCGCGATCGCGACCTCGACGCCGCATGGGGAAACCTCGCCGACGCCGACGTGCCGGTGGTGGTCCACTGCGGTGGGGGACCGGTGCCCACCCAGTTCACCGGCCCGGACGTGTTCGCGGAAGTGATGGCCCGTCACCCGAGGCTTTCCGCGGTCGTCGCACACCTGGGTTGGCCGGACTTCGGCGAGTTCTTCGACCTGGTGGCCAAGTACCCGCGGATGCGGCTGGACACATCCTCGGTGTTCACCGAATTCACCGAAGCGGCCTGGCCGTTCCCGCGCGATCAGGTCCACCGCCTGCGCGACCTCGGCGACCGGATCCTGTTCGGCAGCGACTTCCCGACGATCCCCTATGCCTACGCCGAGGCGGTCGCGGGCATCGTCCGACTCGGCTTCGACGAGGACTGGATGCGGGCGGTCTTCCACGACAACGCCGCCGCGCTCTGGCCGGAGCTCACCACGGACTGACCCTGCGCCCAGCTGGTCCAGGCGTCAGGTGGAGCGCCGCGCCTCCCGCAACTCCCGCTTCAGCACCTTGCCTGCCGCGCTCACCGGCAGTCGGTCCACGAACTCGACGCTGCGCGGGATCTTGTACCCGCCGATGAATCCGCGCGCGTGGCCGGTGATCTCCTCGGCTTCGGCGTGCTGCCCAGGGTGCAGGACCACCACGGCGTGGACCCGTTCGCCCCAGGTCTCGTCCGGCAGGCCGATGACCGCGCAGGCCGCCACTGCCGGGTGCGATGCGATCGCGTTCTCGACCTCGGCGGAGAACACGTTCTCCCCACCGGTCACGATCATGTCCTTGATCCGGTCGAGCACGAAGAGGTAGCCGTCGGCGTCCATCACGCCGGCGTCGCCGGTGTGCAGCCAGCCGTCCCGCAGCGCCGCCGCGGTTTCCTCCGGACGGTTCCAGTAGCCGAGCATCACGTTGCCGCCACGCGCCACGATCTCGCCCTGCACCCCGCGCGGGCATTCCGCCCCGGACGGGTCCACGACGAGCACCTCGCAGTGCTCCATCGCCCGCCCTGCCGACCGCAGCAGATCCGGGCGATTGGTGTCGTCGTGCTCCTCCGGGCCCAGGCGGGTCAGCACGGGGGCGGCCTCGGTCTGCCCGAAGACCTGGGTGAATCCGGCTGCGGGAAAGGCCTTCTTGGCCCGTTCCAGTACGGACACGGTGATCGACGACCCGCCGTAGGCCACCGACCGCACGCTCGAGACGTCGTGCTCGGCCAGGGCCGGATTGTCGACGATCATCTGCAGGATCACCGGGATCAAGCCCAGGTCGGTGATCGAGTTCTCCGCAATGGCCGTCAGAACCCCGACCGGGTCGACGCTCGGCACGATCACATGGGTGCCGCCGGAACTGCACACCGAGACCGTGCAGTGGTAGTCGGCGAGGTGGAACATCGGGGCGACGTGCAGGAAGCACCCGCCCGGCGTGACCGCGCGATTGCGCAGCGCCGCGATCATGAGATTGCGGTGGCTGAGCATCACGCCCTTGGGGAACCCGGTCGTCCCGCCGGTGTAGAAGATCCCGGCCAACTCCTCGTCGCCCCGTCGGGCGTCCGGGATCGCCGCGCCGCCGGCGGCCAGCTCCTCGAACGACGCCGAATCCGCACCTGACGGGCCGTCACCGGCGTGCACGACCGTGCCTAGCTCCGGCGTCAGCTCGCGCAGCTCGGGCACCAGTGGCGCGAACGTGTCGTCGACGATCAGCACCCGCGTGCCGGAGTCCCGCAACGAGAACGCGATCTCGGCCGGCGCCCACCGGGTGTTGACCGGCACCACCACCGCGTCGGCCCACGGCACCGCCAGGTAGCTCTCCAGATACCGGTCGGAGTTCAGGCCGAGGACGCCGACCCGGTCGCCGGACTGCACCCCGACCCCGCGCAGCCCACCGGCCAACCGGGCCACCCGGGCGGCCTGCTCGGCGAAGGTGCGGCGGCGCCCCGCGAACACCGTCGCAACGCGTTCCGGGTGTTGCTGCAGGGAACGGTGCAGCGACTGGGTCAGATACATGTCCGGACCTTAGACGGGGTCCGCGCGCGGCAACCGGGCCAACTGCCGCCCCCGAGCCACCAGCACCCCGGCGGAATCCCACACCGTGGCCGCCTCGTCGAACCACCCGTCGCGCAGTTCACCGGCCACCACCTCGACGGCCAGGGCACCCGGCCCCGGCGCCCGATGCAACTGCACGGTCATCTGCACGGTCGGTGACCACGACCGGTACCCGAGACGGAAGGTGGCCGGCGCCAACGCGTCGGCGGCCAGCAGGGCGACCAGCGCGTCCGGCTCCTCCCCGGACAGCAGGCGGACCCAGCCGCGCACCACCGCCGGGCCGTCGTCGTGCGGCCCGTACCCGGGTTCGTAGCGGACCTCCATCCGCTGCAGCAGGTTCGGCGGCCCGGCCCCGAAGCTGAACGGCACACAGTCCGCCTCCGGCGCAACGCGACAGGCCTCGCCCGGGCCGGTCGGCGGTCCGATCGCGGCGCCCAGCACGACCGTGGCCGTCACCGCCGCGACGCCGCCCTGACGCAGCGTCGCCGCGGCGTGGGTGGCCGTGCGCCCGGGCTTGACCGTGCTCGCTTCCACCTGGGCCGATCCGGACCTGGTCGGGCGCAGAAACTCGGCCGAGACGACCAGCGGCGCGGGCGCTCCGGTATGGGCCAGCGTCGCCCGGGCCAGGATGGCCATCAGGTAGCCGCCGTTCGGGCTGCCGCCGATACCCCAGACCGCGTCGACCTCGGTGGTGTACCGGCCCGGCCCCGCCCACTTGACCTCGGTCGCCCCGTCGAAGCGCATGGCCGCCGATCGTACGGCCGGCTCCAATCCGACCCGTGGGTACCATCGCCGGGACGACGCACCGGGGAGCGCGATGAGTGACCTGACCGAGCGCGTGGCGGAGTTCCTCGCCGCGCACGACCCGACCACGACCGACCGTTGGGAGTTCCTGCGCGCCCGGTTCGACGCGGGCCTGGCGCGGATCAACTGGCCGGTCGGCCTCGGCGGTCTCGGGCTCGACCCGGGGGAGCAGGGTGCGGTCGACGCCGCGTTCGTCGCGGCCGGCGCCCCGGACAACCGGCCCGCGCTGGGGGTCATCGGCCTGGGCATGGCCGCCCCGACGATCCTGCGCCACGGCGACGAGGATCAGAAACGCCGCTGGATGCGACCGCTGTGGACCGGTGAGGAGATCTGGTGCCAGCTGTTCAGCGAGCCCGGCTCGGGATCTGATTTGGCCTCACTTTCCACGCGCGCCGTGCCGGACGGCGACGAGTGGGTGGTCAACGGCCAGAAGGTGTGGACCTCGTTGGCGCACCTGGCCCGCTGGGCCATCCTGGTCACCCGCACCGACCCGGCAGTGCCCAAGCACCAGGGCCTGACCTATTTCGTGCTCGACATGACCGCGCCCGGCGTCGAGGTCCGGCCGCTGCGGCAGCTCACCGGGGAGTCGGAGTTCAACGAGGTCTTCCTGACCGACGTCCGGATTCCCGACAGCCAACGGCTCGGCGCGGTCGGCGAGGGCTGGGCGGTCTCCCAGACCACTCTGATGAGCGAACGGGTCAGCATCGGCGGCGGGCGCATCCCGCGCGGCGGCATGCTCGAGCCGTTGATCCGCACCTGGCGGGACCGCCCGGAACTGCGCACCGCGGGCCTGCACGACCAGTTGTTGGAGCTGTGGGTGGAGGCCGAGTCGGCCCGGCTGGCCTCCACCCGCCTCAAGCAGCAGATCGCTGCCGGCCGCCCGGGGCCGGAGGGCTCGGCGGCGAAACTGGCCTACGCCGACCTGAACCAGCGGATCACCGCCCTGGAGCTGCAGGTGCTCGCCGGCGACGGCTTGCGTTACGAGGACTCGGCGGGCCATCGCTACCTGCGCGCCCGCGCCAACTCCATCGAGGGCGGCACCTCGGAGATCCTGCGGAACATCGTGGCCGAACGGGTTCTCGGGCTGCCCGGCGAGATCCGCACCGACAAGGACGTGCCCTGGAAGGACCTGCCGCGATGAGTCAGCAAACGGTTCCGGTCGACCCCGCGATACCGGACCTGCTGGAGTCCGACGTCGAACGCGATCTGCGTGCCACAGTGCGCAACCTGCTCGACAAACGCGCCGCGTGGCCGGATGTGCTGGCCCGCACCGAGAGCGACGAACTCGTCGACACCGCCCTGTGGGCCGCCCTCTGCGAGATCGGGTGCGCCGGGTTGGCCGTCCCGGTCGAGGCCGGCGGCGCCGGGGCGTCGTGGGCCGAGGCAGCCGTAGTGGCCGAGGAACTCGGGCGGGCTGTCGCGCCGGTGCCGTTCCTCGGCCACGCGATGGCCGTCGCGGCGCTGTCCCACCTCGGCGACACCGAGCTGCTGCCGGCGCTGGCCGCCGGCGAGCGCTCCGGCGCGTTGGCGGTCCCGTTCGCCACGGCACCCGGCCAATTCCCGCGTTCGCTCGACGGAACCGTGCTCGGCATCGCTGACGCCGTGACCGCCGAGGTGTTGCTGGTCCTCGACGCCGCCGGGTCGCTGCGCGTCCTCGAGGCCACCGAGGTCGAGCGGACGCCGGTCGTATCGCTGGACATGACCAGGCCCTTGACGGACCTGCGCGTCGAGCCGGGGGCCGGACGCCTGTTGGCCGACGGCCCGGCGGCGGCGGCCGCCGTCGAGCATGCGCTGCGGATCGGGGCCGTGCTGCTGGCCGCCGAACAGATCGGCGTGGCCGGCCGGGTGCTGGAGATGACCGTCGAGTACCTCAACACCCGGCGGCAGTTCGCCCGCCTGATCGGCTCTTACCAGGGGCTCAAGCACCGCGTCGCCGACTTGTGGGTCGCACTGACCCAGGCCCGCGCCGTGGCCCGCTACGCCGCGGTGTGCGCGGCGACCGACGCGTCGGACCTGCCGGTGGCCGCCGCCCTGGCCCAGGCCCGGTGCTCGCCGGTCGCCCAGCACGCCGCGGAGGAGTGTGTCCAACTGCACGGCGGCATCGGCTTCACCTGGGAGCACCCGGCGCACCTGTACCTCAAGCGTGCCGTCAGCGCCGGCATCGCACTGGGCGGCCCGGACCGGCATCGCGCGGCACTGGCCGACCTGCTCGACCTGCCCGGGCCGACCGACCCGGCTCCGATGCGGTAGCAATTCCCATGGCCGACGACAGCGCAGGCGCCCGTCCGTACGACTCGATCGACCTGTCCTCGCGGGCGTTCTGGTCCCAACCCGCGCACGGGCGCGAGCGCAGCTTCGCGACGCTGCGCGCGCACCGCCCGCTGAGTTGGCACCCGCCGGTCGCCGACGCGTTGATGGACGACCCGGACGACCCGGGGTTCTGGGCCGTCGTCCGGCATGCCGACATCGTCGAGATCAGCAGGCGCACCGACGTGTTCGTCTCCGGGCAGGGGGTGATTTTCGAGAACGTGCCCGAGGAGATGTTGGAGATGTCGCAGTCGTTCCTCGCGATGGACGACCCGCGGCACGGCAAGCTGCGCAGGCTGATCAGCGCCGCCTTCACGCCCCGTCAGATCGCGCGGATCACCGAGAGCATCGACGCGAACGCCAAGACAGTCGTGCAGGAACTGGCCGCTGCCGGGCCCGGCTCGGACTTCGTCCGGACCTGCTCGAGCCAGCTGCCGATGCGGACCCTCTCGGACATGATGGGCGTCCCGGAAGCCGAGCGGGCCACGGTCGCCGACGCCGCCGACGATCTGGTGTCCTGGGCCGACCCGGAGCATGTGGCCGGTCGCGATCGGATGGGCATGCTGTTCGAGTCGACGCTGGAACTGCACCGGGTCGCCTTGGCGCTGGCCGAGCAGCGCCGTGCCGAACCGGCCGATGACCTGATGACCGCGCTCGTGCAGGCCGAGGTGGACGACGAGCGACTGCTCGATGAGGAGATCTCCGCGTTCTTCGTCCTGCTGGCCGTGGCCGGCAACGACACGACCCGGCAGACCACCAGCCACGCGGTCCACGCGCTCACGACGTTCGCCGAGCAACGGGACTGGTTGGCCGCCGGCTTCGAGGCCCGGATCGGCACCGCCGTCGAGGAATTCCTGCGCTGGGCCACTCCGGTGATGACGTTCCGGCGCACCGCGGTCGCCGACGTCGAACTGCACGGCCACACTGTCCGGGCGGGGGAGAAGGTCGTGATGTTCTACTCGTCCGGAAATCGGGACGAGACCGTGTTCGCCGGCCCGGGCGTGCTCGACCTGGGCCGCGCGCCCAACCCGCACCTGGCATTCGGCGGCGGCGGATCACACTTCTGCCTGGGTGCGCAGTTGGCCCGCACTCAGCTCAAGGCGATCCTTCGCGAGTTGTTGAACCAACTCCCCGACCTGCGAGCGCAGGAGCCGGAATACCTGGCAGGCAACTTCATCCACGCGATCCGCGCGATGCCCTGCACTTTCTGACGCTCGGTCAGGAGAACGTCAGGCCGGCGTCGTCGACCACGAACGACGTGGCGGCTGAGCCGGCCTGATTCCCGGTCAACGACATTGGGACGGTGGTCTGGCCGGGCGTCAGGGTGTAGGTCATCGTCTCCTGCTGCCAGCCCGTGGGTGCGGTGGTGTTGTTGAAGGTCGCAGTCACCGTTCCCAGAGTCGCGACGAAGGAGTCGGTGGCGGTTCTGGTCTGCGTGGTCACCATTTTCACCCAGTAGGTCAACGTCGCCGTGTGGCACAGCCCGGGCACCGTGATCGTCTGGGACAGCGAGTCGGTGTGCTTGGCGCTGTAGCCGCCCATCCAGCCGTCCCATGAACCGGTGTGCGGCGCTTCGGCCCCGGTCCACTTCCCGATGACGCTCGGGGTGCTGGTCCAGCCGGTGTTCCCGGACTCGAAGCCCGGGTTGGCCAACTGCTGGACGGAGTTGCACGGGGCCGGCACGGTCAGCGTGAGGGTGGTCGTCGCGGTGTTGTTGGAGGTGTCCGCGGCGGTCAGCGTGATCGGGTACGTGCCCGGGGTGGTGGTCGAAGCGACGGTGAGCGTCATGGTCACCGGAGTGCTGCCCGACGTCGTCGAGGCGGGCAGGTTCGTGGTCACCCCGGTCGGCAGGTGGGTCGCGGTCAGGTTCACCGATTCCGCCGAGCTGGTGCCGACAACGGCGGTGGTGACCGTGATCGCGGACGAGTTCGCCCCCGGGTTCACCGTCACTGCGCTCGGGTTGGTGCTGACGGTGAACGGGGCGCTGGTGCTGGTCGACGCCGGGCCGCCCAGGGCGGCCAGGCCCCACGGGGTGCCGGTGCCGGTCGGGCCGTCGTAGCCGACCCCGGCCTGGCACAGGTATGAGCCGCCGCAGGTGCTGCTGTTCGATCCGGTGGTCACGTCGTTGAGACCCAGTCCATTGGGCGTCGTGTACAGCGACTGCGCGCTCGGCTTGGTCAGACCGCTCATCGCGTACATGGTCGCCACGATCGGGGACGCGACGCTGGTGCCGCCGAACACCGCCCATCCACCGGTGTGGTACGAGTCGTAGACGGCCACGCCGGTGGCCGGGTCCGCGTCCGCGGCCACGTCGACCAGCGTGCGCCGCGCGCACCCCGGGTCCTTCTGCCAGGACGGCTTCGCCTCGTACTTCGAGCATCCGCTGCCGGTGCCCTCGCTGTTGCTGGTGTCCCACACCGACTCGGTCCAGCCGCGGGCGTTGGTATTGCTCCGGGTCAGCGAGGTGCCGCCGACCGCGATCACGTTCGGTGACGCGGCCGGGAACTCGGTGACGTAGCCCTCGTCGCCACTGGATGCGACCATCGCGACGCCTGAGTGCGTGTAGGCGCTGTCCGACTCGCCGGAGAACTCCGAACCGCCGTAGCTGTTCGAGACCGCGCCGCCGATGCCCACCTGACCCGCGGCGTAGTTCGCCGCCGTCGACAGGTTCGACTGCGCGGCCGAGCTCGCCTCGACCAGCAGGATCTTGCAGCCCGGACACACGGCCGAGACCATGTCCAGGTCCACCGAGATCTCGGTCGCCCAACCGGAATCCCCGCTCGGCAACTTGCTGCCGCCGGTCTGCGAGACCTTGCGGAAGCAACCGTTCGCCGTGCTGCACGCGGGCAGGTGGTACTGGCTGCGGTAGACGCCGAGGTCGGCCTCCGCATTCGGATCGTCGTACGCGTCAACGACGGCGACCGTGGGGACGGTACCGATCGGGGCAGCTGGAACGTGGTAGGCCGAGCTCAGATCGGCCGGGGCGTAACCGGAGGGTGCAGCGGCCGAGGTCACCTCGGCACGCTTGCGCACCGGGATGTCGGTGCGCCGCTCGGCCAGGCAGGTCGCGGTCCCGCGCTCCGGATGCCGGGCGCACTCGAACTCGGTGCGCATACCGGCCGGGCGCGTCTGACTGGCACCGGCTACGCCCTGCAACACCGCCGCGGCCGTCGTCACACCGACCAGCAGCATCGACCCGCGACGGACCCACGCCACCGAAAGCCCACCAGCGGACCGACCGATCACGGCTACCCCCACCACGACATCGCCGACGCCCAGGGCGGGCGAGGTCTCGGCCGAAATGGTCCGGGGTCCACCAGACCTCGGCCATTCGGTTGGACCGAATGGGCTCGCCGGATGATTGGGACGGCGACGGCGGGGACAGCGCTCGGCCGTCTCCGCCGCAGGCACCGCGGATCGGCCGATGCCGGGTACCCGCATCGAGGGTTACGCTCAGCAGCCATGACGAACGTCGTGCACATGTCTGTCGATCTGGTCATCGACATCGAGAACAGCCCGGGTGCACTGGCGACGGTCGCGGCCGCGATCAGCGACGCCGGGGTGAACATCGCGGCTGCGACCTGCGTCGGGGCGCACGACCGTGCCGAGATGCACATCCTGGTCCCGCACGCGGAGGCGGCCCGGCACTCCTTGGCGATCTCGGGTCTGACGGTCACCCGGGAGCGCGAGGTCGTCGTCGTCGACGTGGACGACCGGCCCGGCGTGCTCGCCGACCTCGCGCGCCGGGTGGCCAATGCCGGGGTGAACCTCGACCTGGTCTACGTGGCCACCCGCGACCGCGTGGTCTTCGGCTCGCCGGACCTCGACGAGTTGAAGAAGGCCTTGGGACTCTGAGGCCGGGTCAGACCATCGGCGAGGCGAACCACATGGTCCGCATCGTCCAGACCCCGGGGCCCAGTCGCTTGCCGGAGCAGACGATGATCGCCACCTGCGGGACTCCGGTCTTGGCGTAGTACTGCTTGCCCGGGTCGGTCGCCGGCACCTCGATGCGGGCGGTGACCTTGTAGCAGATCCGGCCGAGCGGACCCTGCACGTCGAACTGGTCGCCCTCGTGGAGACCGGCGAGCAGTCGGTTGCCCAGCGCGCTGCCGTCGGGCCAGGTGTGCGCGTTCAGCAGCGCGTTGCCCAGGGCGTCGCCGGGTTCGATCCCGCTGCCGAGGTCGAAGGCCATCTCCGTCTTGCCGGTGCTCGACAGCGGCGGAGTCCCGGGAACGTCGTGGGAGTCGCGCTTCAGGGCAATCACGTTGATGTGGGCCTGGACGCCCGGAATGCTCACCGAGGTCGGCACGAACGCCACCGTGGTCGTGCTGCACTCAGGTGTCGGCGACGGCGTCGGCGTGGGCACCGGCTGGGACGGGGCGACCGCGACCGGGGTCGAGTCCTCACCCATCCGGGCGAGCACGCCCGCGGCCACCAGAGCCACGACGACGACCCCGCCGGCCACGATCCGACCGACCCGGGGTCCGGGTGCCCGATCGCCTCCGCGACGACCCACAGCTGCCTCCTGCTTCCCGCAATAGTTGCTTCCGGGACGGTACCCGGCGCGGGCTGTGGACCCGAATCGACTTTGCCCACTGCGATCCGACGGCCGACCGCACGGTGGGCGATCATTCGGGCCTAGCTCAAATATCGGGCGCCCGACCCGGCTTCAGCGGCAGGCGCGCAGGCGATGTTCGTGACCGGCTCGACAAGACCGTGCGCCCGCCCGGGCGACTGTCGCCGATCAAGCTCGCCCGCCCCTGCGCCGATGCTAGGGTTTCCCCCGATGTCGGCCCGGCTTGCAACCCGTGGCGACGTCCGGTCCGGGTGGCGGAATTGGCAGACGCGCTAGCTTGAGGTGCTAGTGCCCCAAAAGGGCATGGGGGTTCAAGTCCCCCCTCGGACACGCTCTCGGGCGAACGCTGCTCGCGCTACGCGCTCGCAGGCTCGCTCGTCATCTCATTGCGACGCTCCGCGTCGCGGACGGGGGCTCCGCCCCCGTCACCCCCGCCGTGCTCGTACGCTCGCCGGCTTCGCCCTGCGGGGGTTGTCCCGGCCCTGTCGACCAGGGTAAATAGGCCGACTTCACGAAACCGGTCCGGAGGACCGACAATCAGGGTGTGAGCACCTCGAGCGGCCGTCCCGGCCACCTGTCCACCAGCCCCTTCAAACCCCGGGTCGTCGAGCCCGTCATCCCGGACGTGTTCGCCGTGGGCGACCGGGTGACTCACGACAAATACGGCCTCGGCACGGTGGTGGCGGTGAACGGCACTCGCGAGGTCATCGTGAACTTCGGGGCCGAGACCCGCCGCATCGCCCTGCCGAACCCCAAGATCTCGCCGCTCTGACCACGCCCCGCGACCCGGCAGGAGCTCAGGTGGCCGGCGGCGTGGTGGGCGGGGCAGGATGGGCCCAACGCGGCGTACGGGCCGCGGACGGCGGCAAGGAGAGACGGTGGAGCGTGCGAACCCCGGCCTGAGTACGGCTGACCTGGCCGCCGGCGAGGTCGTCGAACTGTGCCGGGAGCTGATCCGGTTCGACTCGGTGAACTTCGGCGACGGCTCCGGGCCCGGCGAACGCGCGATCGCGGAGTTCGTGGCGCAGCAGCTGTCCGACGCCGGTTGCGAGGCCGAGATCATCGAGTCCGACCCGCGGCGGGCCAGCGTGGTCACCCGGATCGCCGGTGCCGACCCCGGCCGTGGGGCGATGCTCATCCACGGTCACCTCGACGTCGTGCCCGCGTTCGCCGAGCAGTGGACCCACCCGCCGTTCGCCGCCGAGATCGCCGACGGTTGCATCTGGGGCCGCGGCGCCGTGGACATGAAGGACATGGACGCGATGATCCTGGCCCTGGTGCGGGCCTGGAAACGGTCCGGGCGGGTCCCGCCGCGCGACCTGGTCATCGCGTTCGTCGCCGACGAGGAGGCCGGCGGCACCAAGGGCGCCCGTTACCTGGTCGACAACCGGCCGGACCTGTTCGAGGGCTGCACCGAGGCCATCAGCGAGGTCGGCGGCTTCTCGATCACCGTGGCCGGCAAGCGCCTCTACGCGATCGAGACCGCCCAGAAGGGCATGGCCTGGATGCGGCTGACGGCCCACGGCCGCGCCGGACACGGCTCGATGATCGCCGAGGACAACGCGGTCACCGCGCTGTGCGACGCGGTCGCCCGCGTCGGCAACCACCGCTTCCCGATCCGCATCACCAAGACCGTCCAGGCGTTCCTCGACGAGATCGCCGACGTGCTCGGCGTCCGGTTCGACCCGGACGACCCGGACGCGCTGGTCGCCCAACTCGGCTCGATGTCGCGGCTGATCGGGGCGACCCTGCGCAACACCGCGAACCCCAGCATGCTGAGCGCCGGCTACAAGTCCAACGTGGTCCCGCCGGACGCCTCGGCCGTCATCGACGGTCGCTTCCTGCCGGGCTACGAGGACGAGTTCCTCGCCACGATCGACGAGCTGATCGGGCCGGACATCACCCGGGAGTTCGTCCACCACGACATCGCGTTGGAGACCAGCTTCGACGGCGCCCTGGTCGACGCGATGGTCGCCGCGCTGCAGGCCGAGGACCCGGGCTCCCGGATCATCCCGTACGCCTTGTCGGGGGGGACCGACGCGAAGTCGTTCTCCCGCCTGGGCATGCGAAACTTCGGCTTCTCCCCGCTGCGGCTGCCGGCCGAGCTGGACTTCGCCGGGATGTTCCACGGCACCGACGAACGAGTTCCCACCGAGGCGCTGGAGTTCGGCGTCCGGGTGCTCGACCGCTTCCTGGCCACCTGCTGACGGGTACTCAGATTCCATGACCACCACGGATTCCGCCGCCCGCCAGGCCCTCGACCGGCTCGTCGCCGCGCTGTCGGACCACCTCGCCGCAGCCGAGAAGCGCACCGGCGAGCAGGACCCAGCGGTACAGACCGCGTTCCTCGCGGTGCGCGCCGCGGCCGCCGCGTACGACGACGCGCTCTACGACGAGCACGACGAGGTCACCCCGTTCGACCTGCCGGAACTGCACACCGACGAGCCCGACGAGTCCGAGGGCTCCGCCGAGGAACCCGACCGGTTCGCGCTGCTGGCCCGGTGGGACTTCAGCGTGGTCGACCCGGACCTGCTGCTGGCCGCGGGCAGCGACGCGCTGCGGGAAGAGGTCGACTCCAGCGCCGTGGCCGTCGCCGCTCTGGCCCACGTGCACGGCCATTCCGGCCTGGTCGACCGGGCCCGGGCCAACACCCTCGGCCTGCACTGGCACGGGGCGACGACCTGGGTCGTCCCGGCCGACGAGGATCCGCGCAGCGACACGGCGGACTGGATGGACGAGGCCTTCGTCGACATCGACCCCGACGCCGTCCTGTGTCGCTTCGACGTCCCGGTGTCGCGGAGGAACGCAAGCGACTAGGTCTGTCCTGACAACTTAGGACGACACGTCGTCCAGCGCCCGACGGATGCCCTCCGGCAACGTGAGGGACTCCGCGGCCAGCGTCGGCGCCAACTGCGCGACGCTGCGGGCCCCGACGATCGCGGCGGCCACCCCGGGCCGGTCGCGCACCCAGGCCAGTGCGACCTCGATGGCACTGACGCCAAGGCCGTCCGCGGCGGTGGCGATCGCGTCGACCACCCGTCGACCGCCCGCGTCCAGGTGGTGCTCGACGTCATCGGTGCGGGCGGCCCGCGAGTCCAGCGGGGTGGAGTGCCGGTACTTGGCGGTCAGCACGCCGCCGGCCAGCGGCGCGTAGGCCAGTACCCCGACCCCGAGCGCGGCCGCGGCAGGCAGCAGTTCGGCCTCCGGGTTGCGCTGCAGCAGCGAGTACTCGGTCCCGGCGGCGACGATCCGGGCGTGCCCGGCGGCCGACTCGAGCAGGGTGGCAGCCCGCGCCAGGTGCCAGCCGCCGTAGTTGGCCACCCCGACGTAGCGGGCCCGACCGGTCGCGACCGCGTGCTCCAACGCCGACAGTGTCTCCTCGACCGGCGTTGCCGAGTCGAACAGTTGCACCTGCCACAGGTCGACGTGGTCGGTGTCCAACCGGGCCAAGGAGGCGTCCAGGGACTCCAGCAGGTTGCGGCGCGATGCGTCCGCCACCGTGCGCCCACCCACCCGGCGCAGCCCGGCCTTGCCGGCGAGCACGAACTCCTCGCGCCGGAAAGCCTTGCCCAGCAGCGATCCGAGCACTTCCTCGGCTTGGCCGTCCCCGAAGTGCGGCGCGGTGTCGACCAGCGTCCCGCCCGCCGCCGCGAACGCGGAGAGCACCTCACCGGCGTCGATCGCGTCGGTCGCGGTTCCCCAGCTGCCGGTTCCCAACCCGAGGCGGGAGACCACCAGACCGCTGTGGCCGACGCGCCGCGAGGCAACCGTCGCCCCGACACCTGTCCCCGCGGGGTGAGCCGAACCAGCGTCCATGAAAGCAGGCTAAGCCGCCGATCTGCGCCGGCGGCTCAGGTGGCCCGGGAACGCGTGATCGTGTCGGGTCACATATGGTGCGCACGATGCGGCCTGGAGAGGGGGCACGAGTGCGACTCGGCCTGAATCTGGGCTACTGGACCCGCGACGAGGACGCCGTCCGGTTCGCCACCGCCGAGTACGCCGAGGAACTCGGACTCGACGTCGTCTGGGTCGCCGAAGCCCACGGCTCGGACGCCGCGACGGTTCTCGGCCACCTGACCGCACGCACCCGGCGGATCGGCCTGGGCTCGGCGACGTTCCGCATTCCCGGTCGCACGCCGACGATGACCGCGATGACTGCCGCCACCCTCGACGGGCTCTGCGGCGGCCGTTTCCATCTCGGCATCGGCCTGTCCGCACCGGAACTGTCCGAGGGCTGGTACGGAGTGCGGTTCACCGACCCGCTGGGGCGCACCCGCGAGTACGTGGAGATCCTGCGCCGCACCTGGACGCAGCAACTCCTGGAGTACTCCGGCACGCACTGGACCCTCCCGTTGCCCGACGGGCCAGGCAAACCGCAGCACCTTGCCCTGGCTCCGCAGCGGGACCGGATCCCGATCTACCTCGGCGCCGGCGGGCCGCGGAACCTCGCGCTGACCGGCGAGATCGCCGACGGCTGGCTCGGCCTGTTCCCCGCGGTGGACGACCTGCCGGACCAGATCGCCGCGGTCGCCGCGGGCCGGGCGAAGGCCGGGCTGGACCTGACCGGGTTCGACGTCGCGCCGTCGCTGCCGCTGGTGGTCGGCCCGGACGCGGCGGCGTGCGCGGACGACACCCGGGCGCTCCTCGCGCCGCACGTGGGCGGCCCCGGCTTCGGCACGCGCAACAACTCCTACTACGAACTGGCCGCCCGCCTCGGCTACGAAAGGGAGGCTGCGGCGGTGCGCAGGGCCTGGTCCCAGGAGCGGTACACCGACGCCGCGACCGCGCTGCCGTTCGGTTTCCTCGACGCGGTCGCCCTGCTCGGCGGCCGGGACCGCATCGCCGAACGGTTGGCGCAATACGCCAAGGTCGGCGTCACCACCCTGAATGTGATGGTGCGTCAGCGCGGGATCGAACAGTGCCGGGCGGCACTGCGGGTCCTCGTCGAGGCCGCCGAGTCGGCGGGCATGTGATCGGGGAAGGCGCGTAATGCCTACTGTCCTGCTGATCCGGCACGGCCGGTCGACGGCGAACACCTCGGGGGTGCTGGCCGGGCGCACGCCCGGGATCAACCTGGACGACCGGGGTCGGGACCAGGCCGCCGCGCTGGCCGCGCGCCTGGGCGGGTTGGGGCTGGCGGCGATCGTGTCCAGCCCGCTGGAGCGCTGCCGACAGACCGTCGCGCCGCTGGCGTCCGCACTCGGTCTGCGGGTTCGGCTGGACAAGCGGGTCGCCGAGTGCGACTACGGCGACTGGACCGGGCGCAGCATCGCCACGTTGATGAAGGAACCGCTCTGGAGGACCGTCCAGGCGCACCCCAGTGCTGTCGCGTTCCCCGGCGGTGAGTCGCTGCCCGCCATGGCTGCGCGCACGGTGGCCGCCGTCCGCGACTGGGACGCCCGGGTGGCGGCCGAGCACGGGCCAGGCGCGGTGTGGGCGCTGTGCTCGCACGGTGACCCGATCAAGGCGGTGGTCGCCGAGTCCTTGGGCCTGCATCTGGACCTGTTCCAGCGGATCAACGTCGACCCGGGGTCGGTCACCGCGATCCGCTGGACCGAACTGCGTCCGTTCCTGATCAAGCTCAACGACACCGGGGGAGACATAGAGGCGTATCGCCCGGCCAAGAACCGAAAGCGCCGCGGCGGCACGGACGCCGTGGTCGGGGGCGGCGCCGGACCGTCGGACAACGGCTCCGGCCCGGCGGGCAACAGCGCAGGTCGCAGGCCAAGACATTAGGCTCGGAGGCATGGCGCGGCAGGTGTACCTCTACGACCCGCCCGAGCGTTTCGTGGCCGGGACCGTGGGCGAGCCCGGGGCGCGGACCTTCTTCCTGCAGGCCCGGGGCAACGGTCGCCTGACCAGCGTCGCGTTGGAGAAGCAGCAGGTCCAACTGCTGGCCGACCAGGTCGGGCGGCTGCTCGAGGAGGTGCGCCGGGTCTCCGGCAGCGACCCGTTGGCCGACGAGCCGGCCGCGGTCGACAACGACCTCGGGCCGTTGGATCTGCCGATCGAGGAGGACTTCCGGGTCGCGACGCTCGCCCTCGGCTGGGACCCGCGCATCGACCGGGTGGTCATCGTCGCCCAGGCCGGTGGCGAGGGCGCCGCGGACGCCGCCCCAGCCATCGACGACGAGGACGAGGTCGACATCGACGGGCCGGACGTGCTGCGCGTGCGCATGACCGCCGCGATGGCGCGCGAGTTCGCCGGCCGGGCACAGGCAGTGGTTTCCGCCGGCCGTCCGCCGTGCCCGTTCTGCGCACTTCCGCTGGACCCGGCCGGGCATGTGTGTCCGCGACAGAACGGTTACCGGCGTTGAGTTCGCCTGAGCCCTCGGTGGAACTCGCACCGGCGGTCCCGGTCTCCCGGATCGGTCTGCCCGCCGCGCTCCAACTGCTCGAGCACGGATCGATGGAGGTCATCGGTCGACTGGTCGACGCCTCCAACGCGACGCTGTACTGCTCGGTGACCCTCGACGGCATCACCGCGGCGTGCGTCCACAAGCCGGTCGCCGGAGAACGACCGTTGTGGGACTTCCCGGACGGCACCCTGGCCGGGCGCGAGGTCGCCGCCTACCGGGTCTCCGCCGCCACCGGCTGGGACGTGGTCCCGCCCACGGTGATGCGCGAGGGCCCGTGGGGTCCCGGGATGTGCCAGCTGTGGGTGGACATCGACACTGCCGCCGACGTCGTCGAACTGCTGCGCGGCGACGACGACCGGGTGCGCCGGGTGGCCGTGCTGGACGCGGTGATCAACAACGCCGACCGCAAGGGTGGGCACATCCTGCCCACCCCGGACGGGCAGTTGCAGGGAATCGACCACGGCGTCTGCTTCGCCGTCGAGAACAAGCTGCGGACCCTGCTGTGGCGCTGGGCCGGGGAGCCGCTGCCCGTCGAGGCGGTCGACATGCTGGCCGGGCTGCTCGATCGCTGGGCGGATGATCTCGGGCCGGATCTGGCCGCGCTGCTCACCGCTGCCGAGGTCGCAGCGACCCGCCGCCGCATCAAGCTGCTGCTGCGCACCGGCGTGCACCCGGTGCCCCGCGAGGACGGCTGGCCGGCCGTCCCGTGGCCCCCGTTCTGAGCCGGCCCACCCCGAACCCCGACCCCCCAACCCGCACTTCTGCTGCCTGTCCCACCTATCGGAGCGCCTCGATAGGTGGGACAGGCAGCAGAAGTCGGGAGATCGGGCGGGACATAGGCTGGCGGCCATGCAGTCCTGGCCGGCGCCCGACGTCCCCCGGCTGCCCGGTGTCGGACACCCCGTGCGCGTGCACGACACCAGTACGGGGCAGCTGGTCCCCGCCGCGCTGGGGCCCGAGGCGCGCATCTACGTCTGCGGCATCACCCCTTATGACGCCACCCATCTGGGGCACGCGAACACCTACCTCACCTTCGACCTGCTAGGTCGGGCGCTGCGCGACAGCGGGGTGAGCGTCCACTACGTCCAGAACGTCACCGACGTCGACGACCCGCTGCTGGAACGGGCCGAGAAGACCGGTGAGGACTGGCGGGCGTTGGCGACCCGGGAGACCGAGCTGTTCCGTGAGGACATGACCGCACTGCGGGTGCTGCCGCCGGAGCACTACGTCGGCGCGGTCGAGGCGATCCCCCTGATCGCCGAGTTCATCGCGGTGCTGCACGAGCGCGGCGCCTGCTACGACGTCGACGGCGACCTGTACTTCCCGGTCGCCACCGACCCGATCTTCGGCTCGGTATCCCGGCTGAGCCGCGAGGCGATGCTGGAACTGTTCGCCGAACGTGGCGGCGATCCCAACCGGCCCGGCAAGAAGGACGCGCTCGACGCGTTGCTGTGGCGGGCCCCGCGCGAGGGTGAGCCGAGCTGGGACACGGTCGTCGGTTCCGGTCGCCCGGGTTGGCACGTGGAGTGCACCGCAATCGCACTGGATCGGCTCGGCCCGCGGGTCGACATCATGGGCGGCGGCCGCGACCTGGCGTTCCCGCACCACGAGATGGGCGCCTCGCACGCGCACGTGCACGACGGCGGCCCGGGGTTCGTCCGGGCCTTCGTGCACGCCGGCCTGGTCGGCTATCAGGGCGAGAAGATGTCCAAGTCGCGCGGCAACCTGGTCTTCGTCTCGAAACTGCGCCAAGCCGGCGTCGACCCGGTGGCGATCCGCCTGGCCCTGCTGGCCCATCACTACCGGTCGGACTGGGAATGGACCGACGCAGATCTGACGGGTGCTCAGAACCGGCTGCAGCTCTGGCGCTCGGCGGTGTCCCGGCCGGACGGCCCGCCGGCCACCGAGACCCTCGAGATCGTCCGGGCCGCGGTGGCGGCCGACCTCGACGCCCCGGCGGCGCTGGCCGCCGTCGACGAGTGGGCGCAGCGGGCCTGCGCGTCCGGGGGCGACGACACCGGCGCTCCGGGTGTCCTCTCGCGAGGTGTGGACGCCTTGCTCGGAATCGCCCTTTAGCCCTGTCGCGGCGGGCTTTTCGAAGACCTGCCGATCAGTCGATGGACACCTCGTCCGTTCGGCCACTCTTTTCCTCGGGAATCTCACGCCGCCCGCGTTTCTTTGGGTTCCCGTGGGAATTCACGAATTCGGCGAAATCGGACATATCGCTTATTCCGCGTCGAACGGGTCGCGTCCGGTCGGATCCGACGCAGGGACCGTCTGACCTCCGAGTTGGCGCGGAGAACCGCAGGTCAACTGGCTACGGACGCTGTAAGTGAGACGTAGGGCCGGGCCGCGCAGCGGTGGTCGGTCCGGTCGTTGCGTCACCAGAAATGACGTTTCGCGCACCAACTCATGATCACTGCATTTGACGGATTCTTTGCCTTACGGGCTCGCTGTGAGCCGGACGGCTCATAGGTCTTGCAGCGTTGTGGAGGCCGTTGCAGCCGGCATTCTCAAGCAGTCCGGACAGGACATTGCGCTGCAAGCTCGGAGGTGCCGGAATGACGATCGGTCGGTCCGCTCGGCGGGTTCTGATCGTGTGTGCCGCCACCGCGGCCTGCGGCATGACGATCGGGGTGGGGCCGGCCTCGGCCGCCTCGACCGCTCCGACGACCAACGGCGGCCTGCTCGGCCTCGGCACCCTGGTAAACGGCCTGACCACCGGTGTGTCCAACACCTTGTCCGACGCCCTGGCCCCGGCCGCGGCCACCACGCACTCGAGCCCCGCCACCGCGCAGCAGAGCACGAGCACCCCCGCGCAGTCGAGCGACTCGAGCTCGAAGTCCAGCGGAGCCGACACTGTCACCGCGAGCGCCGCGCCCCTGTCGCTGGGCTCCGTCCTGGAGAGCCTGCCGGTTCTCGGCCCGGTGGTGACCCCGTTGGTCGAGGACCTGCCGATCCTCGGCGGCAAGGCGACCCCCGCGGTCAGCCCGTCGACCCCGACCTCGACCGCGCCG
>DATASX010000020.1 GCA_036269075.1 Sporichthyaceae bacterium | reverse complement strand
GACATCGCGTCGACGATGTCCCAGTTCAAGGGACTGACCGCGGCCGCGACCAAGGGTGCCTCTAGCCTCCAGGTGGGCGTGATCCTGCCCGACACCACGTCGTCGACCCGGTGGGTTGACTTCGACGCGCCGTACATGAAGGAAGCCTTCACCGACGCCGGGTACACCTCGTCGGAGTTCCGCATCGACAACGCGCAGGGAAGCGACGCGACGCAGCTGAGCGACGCGACCGCCGACATCAACCTGGGTGCCAAAGTCCTGATCGTGTGCCCGCTTGACGGCCCGACTGTCGTCGCGATCGCGAAGCTCGCCGAGTCAAAGGGCGTCACCCTGATCGCCTACGACCGCGCCATCTTCCAGGGCACGAACACCTACTACGTCAGCTTCGACGGCGAGAAGGTGGGTGAGCTGATTGGCACGGGCTTCAACCAGTGCCTTTCGTCCTGGGGCGTCAAGTCCCCCCAGGTCTACGTCCTGAACGGCGGCGAGGACACCGACCCCAACGCGATCGCCTTCGCCACGGGTTACAACAAGGTGGTCTTCAACCAGCCGGCCAAGACGGTCTCCGCGGGCGCGAAGGGCACCGCTGACGGCGCCACGCTGGTTGCCGAGAACTTCGCCCCCGGCTGGGACAACACCAAGGGCGGCACGATCTTCCAGCAGGCGTTCACCGCCAACGCGAAGATCAACGCCACCATCGAGGCCAATGACGGGCTCGCCAACGCGGTGATCACCGACCTCAAGTCGGCCGGGGTCAAGCCCAACACCATCCCGACCACCGGGCAGGACGGCACGGCGCAGGGCATGGCCTGGATACTTCAGGGTTACCAGTGCGGCTCCGTTTACAAGCCCGTTTACAAGGAGGTCCAGGACGCCGTATCCGTGGCTACGATCCTGCTGGCGGGCCAGACGCCGCCCTCAGCGCTGCTGAACGGCTCGGCCACCGACTCGGCTAACTCGAGCATCACCGAGCCGGCGTCCCTGCTGTCGGCCGAGTGGGTGACCAAGTCGAACATCGAGTCGACCGTGGTCGCGGACAAGTTCGACACGGCCTCGGCGATCTGCACGCTCGCGGGTGCGAGCGTCTGCGCGGCCAACGGGATCAAGTAATCATCTGACCGGGGTTGGCGGGCCCGCCACGAGGGCGGGCCCGCCAACCCCGTGACGATGAGATGGCTGTGCGGACCAACCTGGGCAAGGCGAATGACGGGTATTAAAAATGACTGAGGTGAACGAGACCCCGGAAGGCGCGAGTCGCAGCGGGGACGGGGCTGGGGCTGAATCCCTACTGAAGCTGCGAGGCATCGACAAGCACTTCGGGCCCGTGCAGGCGCTCTACGGGGTTAACCTTGACCTGCCCGCTGGCCAGGTGACCGGCCTCTGCGGGGACAACGGCGCAGGCAAGTCGGTGCTCACCCGCACTATCGCAGGAGCTCACCAGCCGGACGGTGGCCAGATCTACTTCGACGGGCGCCCGGTACACATCCGGAGCACCAGGGACGCCTCCGCGCTGGGGATCGAGACCGTCTACCAGGATCTGGCGCTGGCCGACAACCTGGACATCGTCCAGAACATGTTCCTCGGCCGGGAACGGCTGAGCTACGGCCTGCTCGATGAGGACTCGATGGAACTGCAGGCGGCCGAGACCCTGAGCACCTTGCGGGTGACCACGGTGCGCTCGATCCGCCAGCCCGTCGCCTCGCTCTCGGGTGGTCAGCGGCAGTCGGTGGCAGTGGCCAAGGCAGTGATGTGGAACTCCAAGCTGGTGCTGCTTGACGAGCCCACCGCCGCCCTCGGGGTGGTGCAGACCCGGCAGGTGCTTGACCTGATCAAACGACTCCGTGACCGCGGGCTCGCGGTGATGGTGATCAGCCACAACCTGAACGACGTCTTCGAGGTCGCGGACCGGATCGCGGTGCTGTACCTGGGACGGATGGTGGCCGAAGCACCGACCGCGGACTTCGACCGGCAGAGCGTGGTGGAGTACATGACGACGGGTACCGCCTCCGGGCGGCCGTACGAGTCAGCCGG